>CALCFP010000269.1 GCA_937900725.1 uncultured Bacteroidota bacterium
AGGCAGATCTTGATGTTCAGGTCATCAGCCTTGGCAGCAGCCTCAGCGTCGTACTTGCCACCCTGATTGAACTCAGGAGCGTAAGCGTTCTTAACGAAGCCACCAGCATGGACGCTGTAGCCTTCTACGTCGACACACTTCTCAACGAAGCTCTCTGCGAGCTCGTCAAGCACGTAGTACTTACCAGTCATATCAACCATTGGACGGGTCTCACCCAACTGGTTGATCATATAGAGTGCAGGGATGTCTGCAGCCTTAGCCACCTTAGCATCGTCAGCACCGAAGGTTGGTGCGATGTGTACGATACCGGTACCATCCTCAGTAGTTACATAGTCGCCAGGGATGACGCGGAAAGCCTGCTCAGACATCTCCACGAACTTATCCTGACCATGCATGAAGGTCTTCTCAGGATGTGCAGCAGCATACTTAGCAACGAACTCAGCCGAGAGGTCATCGACCTTCTCACATGGCTTCACCCATGGCATGAGCTGCTCGTACTTCATACCTACGAGGTCAGTACCCTTGTAGCGACCTACGACGGTCTGGATGTGCTCCTTCATGCGGCGGATGAGTTCGTCCTTGGTGACAGGCTGTGCCATATCGTCCTTGAAGAACCAGTAAGGCACTTGCGAGTGCCATACAAGGCAGTGGCCAGTAAGCACTTGTCCGTTTTTCTGCGCCAATTCAACCAAGGCATCGGCTTCTCGCCAATCGTAGAGGTCCTTTTTCGGGTGGATTTCCTCTGGTTTCATACAGTTTTCAGGCACAAGTGCGCTGAACTGGTCCCGTATGACGCTAACGACCTTTTCATCGTTGCTTACCACCTGACGTACGTTGATAGCGGCACCGATAAAGAATTTGCCTTCGAATGCCTCACGCATAGTTCCAGGCTTAATCTCGACTGCTGTCGGTTGCGTAGTTTGCGCACCGCCACACGACGCCAACATCAATCCAAGTACAGAAAATGCAGTTAATAATCTGATATTCATATCAATAAAAAAAATAAAAAAGGTTGGGAAACTTTCTGCTCCCAACCCTGTAATTTACTCAATTATTTATTACGAGCCTCGATTTCCCTATTCATCTCATCAAGTTTCTCATCGGTCAGACGATATTTGTAAATCAGCAAACCAACGACGACAAGAAGAATTGCAGGGATAATGGTGGTAAACCATAGAATTGCATTCTGAGCGGTTTCATTATAATCACTCAAGTGTGTGTAATAAGCATTTACAGGAGCACTGATGAATGATGCCAAGAATACAACAATGAATATGCTAAGAACAAGTTGAAGACACTTGTTGGCCTTGAATTCTGCCCACATTTCACCGAATGTGACTGGCTTTTTCACCTGAAAAGCCAGTCACATTTCACCGAATGTGACTGGCTTTTCAGGTGTTGTAGTGATATTTTCCTTACTGCCAAGGAAGCATAATGTCAAAAGAAGGAAACCTACTATGGCAAAAATGCAAGTAACGGTAAACCACGCCTTAGGATCAGTAGGCAGGGCCGACTCTTCACTGGCAAGATTGAAACCGATTGCTGTCATAACCCACGGAGTGATGAAACCAGCAAGCGAGAAACCTGCCTTGAAAGCCACACCTGCAAGAGCGTTGACAGTGGCGGCAGGTCTGTTACCTGTGCGATACTCAGCCTCAGTGATAACTTCAGGAACCAATGCCCACATCAGTGAACCTACAAGCAGACCTACACCGGTCATAACCTTTGCAGCCTGAACAAGTGTATTGTATTCAGCAACATCAAAGAATTTACCTATAATGAACAAGATGGCAAATCCGACAAGGCCGATTGAAAGAAGCAAGTAGTAAAGGCCCTTTTTGCCAAACCATTTCTTCAATATTGGCAACGAAGGCAAAATGATGAAAGCAGGAATTGTTCCAATAGCCATAAACACAGCCTGATTCCAGTCAACTGCAATGCCGACAATCATGGCAAGGCCGATAGGGAAACCTGCCTGAACTATAATCTGACCGATATTGGCGCACACCATACGAGTTGAAGTAAGTATAAGCACCTCGTCGTTGTCACGAGTCATACTTGCCATTATCGAGCCGTAAGGTATGTTGACTACAGAATAAATCATACTAAGCAAAGTATAACTTACAGTAGCATAAACGATTTTCATAGAAGGCGACCATGTTGCGGCGACAGGAAGCATCAACAAGCAAGCGGCTACAGTAAGAGGAATACCGCCAAAAAGAAGGTATGTACGATACTTGCCTAACTTAGGATTGTGGTTGTCGATATATTTTCCTACAACAGGACTCCAGAAGCAGTCAAGAAGTCGGACTGCAAGAATCAATCCACTGACGAAGGCAGGGCTGATTTTCAATACTGTTGTAAGATAAAGCATCAAGAAACATGCAACCGTTTGGAAAATCAGATTCTGAGCAAGGTCGCCCGAACCGAATCCAATTCGCTGTCCCCATGATAGTTTGTAGAATCCATTTGATTCACTGTTAGTTAGATTATCCATAATATAAGTTTAAAAGTTTAAATTGACCATTGGCATCATTTTATGACACAAAAGGTCACGGTTATTACTCGAATATATTGCAATTGTACCAAAATAAAAGGTTGTTTTATGCCTTAAAGCATATTTTTTTCTTCACATAATGTCAAAATCGACAATCGAATGATAATCGGGCAAATGAAATAGCAGGGATTATTTACACAATCAATTTATAATCAGCAATTTATTAACTACAATCATCTTTAACACAACTTTATGTGTGGCATCTACAAAATCATCGACGATAAAATTCAAAAGGAACTCATACTTTGAAAAGTAAAATAATACCTTTACGCCATAAATAAATATGTATGATACGGTTTGACAGGTTTACGCTCGACAATGGATTGCAAGTAATTGTGCATCAAGACAAAGCAACTTCAATTGTCGCATTCGACGTATTATACAAGGTTGGCTCACGCAATGAAAATCCCGAACGGACAGGTTTTGCGCATCTATTTGAGCATCTAATGTTTGAAGGTTCAAAAAACATCAAAGACTACGATTATCAACTTCAATTGGCTGGTGGCGAAAACAACGCGTTCACTAACACCGATTTCACCAATTACTACATCACTCTGCCAAAACAGAACCTGGAAACAGCCTTTTGGCTGGAATCGGACAGGATGCTCGAACTCGATTTCTCCGAAGAGAAACTCAACATCCAAAAAAATGTGGTAATTGAAGAATTCAACCAACGCTACCTGAACAAGCCATACGGCGACTGGATGCTGAAAATGAGAAGCCTGGCTTACCGAAAGCACCCATATATGTGGCCTACCATTGGCAAAGACCCGCAAGAAATAGAATATGCAAGCCTTCAGGAAGTGAAGGACTTCTTCTATAACTATTACGCACCAAACAATGCGATACTGGTTGTGGCTGGCGACGTGGAAACCGAGCAAATTAAGCGTTTGGCCGAAAAATGGTTTGGACCGATACCCAAAAGGGACATACACAAACACATCATTCCGCAAGAGCCCAAGCAGGTGGCACCTCAACTCCTGATGATGAAACGCAACGAGCCACATAACGCCATTTTCAAAGCCTACCATATGGGGGGCCGACTCGACAAGACGTATCACACTGCCGACCTGATTTCCGACATCTTGGCTGGCGGCGAATCGTCAAGATTGTACCAACATCTTGTAAAAGAGCAAAAAACGTTTACAAGCATCAATGCATACATTACTGGTGAAACCGACCCTGGCCTATTCTTTGTTGAAGGCAAACTGAACGACGGCGTCACTTTCAAGCAGGCAGACGAATGCATAAGCAACGAACTCAAGATTCTATGGGACAATCAAATATCGGAATCGGAACTGACAAAAGTAAAAAACAACATCGAAGTCAAGAAGATAGTTTCAGAAGTGAACATACTGAACAAGGCGATGACACTAGCACGATTTGAAATGTTGGGTGACGCGAATATGACAAACACAGACATCGACAACTACCAAAAAGTATCGCTGTCCGACATTGCCAATGTAGCCTCTGAAATGTTCGTACCTGGCAACTGCTCCACCCTACTCTACAAATCGGCACAAAACGGCAAGATATGAGCACAACAATCGACAGGTCAAAAGCACCTGATTTTCACCAAATAACTGAAATAAAGGTCCCGAAACCCGAAAAAGGGCATCTTGCCAACAACATTCCGTACAGCATTATGGCTGGTGGCTCACAAGAAATTGTCTATATTGAACTTACATTCAACGCTGGCACAGTCTTCTCAAACCAACTGCTGATAGCATCAACGGTGAATATGATGCTGGTTGAAGGCACAAGCAAGCACAGCGCCCGACAAATTGCCGACACATTCGACTTCTACGGTGTAGAAATCCGCACCGACAGCAATTTCGACACCGCCATAGTAGGGCTGTTCTGCCTAAACAAATATCTTGACAAAGTCCTACCACTTTTCTGCGAAATCGTAACCGAAAGCATCTTCCCTGAACACGAATTGGGCATCATAATCGATGAACGCAAGCACATTCACATAGAAAACAAGGAAAAGACTTCGTCACTTGCCAACGATGCATTGCACAAACTGGTGTTTGGCGACCACCCTTACGCAAGAAGGGCGGATTTGCCTGATTACGATAAAGTTACAAGCGACATACTTCAGAAATTTTACCGAAAGCACTATAACGCAAGCAACTGCCGACTACTGATTATAGGTTTCGTGTCAGACGACGTGATTTCAAAAATTGAAGACACCATTGGCCAAATACCTACAGGAGATGCCATTGCGACACCATTGACACCAATCATCAGCAAATTGGCGTCAAGCCCGCTCATAATAAAGAAACCAAATGCTGTCCAATCGAGCCTGCGAATGGGTATG
>CALCFP010000270.1 GCA_937900725.1 uncultured Bacteroidota bacterium
GCAGAATGGTCGGGTCAAGATCCATATATTGTGCTATTCCGCCACATACGCCACACAACTTTTTGTCTGTGGCTGATTTGTATAACTTTTTTGTTGTCATGTGCGTGTGTCTCTATTGTCTCTCGTTAGGGTGAGCCAGATAGTATGCTCTCAATGCGGTAGATGTCACCTTGATGAATCCCTTTGCATCGTCTGACGACCAAGCCTTTGCAGTTTCGCCATATTCGCCCAATTTATTCTTTACCAAGTCGTTTGGTGAATCAACGCCAACAGTTTGGAATCCAAGCGGACGAAGTTCAAGAGTGACTTCGCCAGTTACGTTGCGTTGGCTGCTTTCGAGCATGGCCTCAATGTCAGGCATTACAGGTTCGAGGTATTGGCTCTCATGCAGGAACATTCCGTACCAGTTTGATACTTGGTCCTTCCAGTATTGCTGCCATTTCGACAATGTGTATTTTTCAAGGAAGCGGTGTGCTCCGATAATCAGCATTGGTGCTGCGGCCTCAAATCCGACACGGCCTTTAATTCCGATAATTGTATCGCCGACGTGGCAATCGCGGCCAATGCCGTAGGCTGCGCCTATTGCTTCAACGGCCTGTATGGCTTCAATCTTGTCAGTGTATTTCTTGCCATTTACAGATGCAAGTTCGCCTTTTTCAAAGCCAAGTTTCAGAATTTCAGGGCCATCCTTTACAGGGTGCTTCAGGTATGCCGATTCTGGCAAGCCTTGCTTTGAATCAAGGATTTCGCCACCGCAAATTGATGTGCCCCAGATACCTACATTGTATGAATATTTCAGTTTTGTGAAATCGGCAAAGAATCCGTTCTTGTTAAGATAGTCGACTTCTTCCTGACGGCTAAGGTTGCCGTCGCGTGTCAGCGTGATTATTTCAACGCCTGGCGCCATGACCAGGAATGTCATGTCGAAGCGGATTTGGTCGTTGCCAGCGCCTGTTGAGCCGTGGGCAATTGCGCTTGCGCCTATTTCCTTTGCGTAGCGTGCAATGGCAATGGCTTGGAAAATGCGTTCCGACGAAACCGAGATAGGGTAGCAGTTGTTGCGCAATACGTTTCCGTAAACCATAAAGCGCAAGCTCTTCTCGTAGTATTCCTTTGTGACATCGAGTGTCACATATTTGGTTGCACCAAGTTTGTAGGCGTTTTCCTCGTTTGTCTTGAGTTGCTCGGCGCTGAATCCGCCAGTGTTTGCGCAGGCTGCATATACTTCGTATCCTTTTTCCTTTGCAAGATACATTACCGTGTATGACGTGTCGAGTCCGCCACTGAAGGCTACAACTACTTTCTTTTTCTGTTCCATATCTTTGTTATTCTATTTGTTAATTATTCGTTTACTGCGTCTTCTTCAGGAAATCCGTCTGGAAATCTTGATTTGATAATGTCCACGACATTCGGGTCGTTGGCCAATTCCTCATCTGCGTCGCGTACGCTGCGGGCTCTTTCAGGGTCGTAGAGCATGCCTGTGCACACGCAGTACCGGCGGTCGGTGCGTTTCAGGATGTCTTGGTTGATGCAACCCTCGCATCCTTTCCAAAAGGTCTCATCGTCAGTTAGTTGAGCGAATGTTACAGGTACGTATCCGTGCTCAGTGTTGAGTTTCATAACTGCCGCGCCTGATGTTAGGCTGAAAATCTTGGCTTGTGGCCAGCGCATGCGTGCAAGTGTGAATGTGACGTGCTTAATGCGGCGGGCAAGTCCGTGTCCGCGGTATTGCTCGGGGACAATCAGTCCTGAAGTGGTTACGTAATGTTTTCCTCCCCAAGTCTCTATGTAGCTGAATCCTGCAAATTTCTCGCCGTCGAGTGCTATTACTGCCTTGCCTTCGCTCATTTTCTGCTTTACGTATCCTGGGTTGCGCTTGGCAATGCCTGTGCCACGTACTTTTGCGGCCTCTGCTATGGTTGTCAGAATCTCGTCCACGTATGTGTAGTGGCTCTTGTCGGCAACCATGATTTTAATTGAATCGTTGTACTTTTCCATTTATAATAACAATGTATATTTATGTAGAATATTTGTATATTCTTGCGGTTGCAAAAATAGATTTTTCCAATCATTAAAAAAAGTGAAACCGTACAAAAATATCATTAAATAAATATTTAGTAATCAATGCTGTTTGCTATTCATGTTATTCCGGTTGCCGAAGTGTGGCCCGTATGTGGAGTAAATATTCAAACTTCTGTATATTTTTCTTCCGGAAAAATCAGAAAGTCCATTTAATGCCAAGGCAAGGATTGAATTGCCAGCCTTTCTTGAAGTCGATGCCGCCAGCAAAGTTGCTGCAAATCTCAATCTCGCCGCCAATGTGGAGATTCTCGCAACTGAAGTGCCGACCGAGGTTGTACCATATTTGTGGCTCGGTCATAAACACAGTCGAAGTCTCATCGTCCTGATTCCAAACGACATCTTCCCACCAGAAATCGGCAAATCCAGAGAACGACAGGCCCTTTACATTGAATATGTCGT
>CALCFP010000271.1 GCA_937900725.1 uncultured Bacteroidota bacterium
CTATCTTAAAGAATTTTTCTGCATTCTGCGGGAATGTCTTCTTTAAAGCTGAATATCTTACTTCACCGTCAAGGAACTCAGTGTAGGGCATTGTCGGCTCCTTGGAGTCAAGCTGCATCGGGTGTTCCTTTCTCGGATCGTAGCGATAGAGCAACCAGTAGCCACTCTCAACGGCGCGCTTCATCTCCTCCTGAACACGGTGCATACCAATGCGGATGCCGTGAGATGCACAAGGAGTGTAGGCAATCACTATTGAAGGACCATCGTACGATTCTGCCTCCTTGATGGCCTTTATAAGTTGTGCAGGGTCGGCACCCATAGCCACTTGAGCCACATATACGTTGCCGTATGTCATCATAATGGCGCCAAGGTCCTTCTTGCGGCTCTTCTTTCCAGATGCGGCAAATTTTGCAACCGCTCCCATTGGTGTCGCCTTGCTGCTTTGTCCGCCTGTGTTTGAGTAAATCTCTGTATCTATGATAAATACATTAATATTCTCACCGCCTGCTATAACGTGGTCGAGGCCACCGAAACCGATATCGTAGGCCCATCCATCGCCACCGAACATCCAGAATGTCTTCTTCGACAGGATGTCCTTTGATGCCAGAATGTCGGCCGATTCGGCACAGTTGCTTTTCTGCAGTTCGCTGATAAGTGCGTCGGTTGACTGGCGCGACTTGTCAATATCGTCGAAAGTGTCGAGATATTGCTGACAAGCGTTTTTCAATTCAGGACAAGATTCAGCCAATGCTTCAACCTTCTCTTTTAGCAACGCACGGCGCTGTTTTACTGACAGATACATTCCGAGACAAAGTTCGGCGTTGTTCTCGAACAGGCTGTTTGTCCAAGCAGGTCCGAAACCGCGATTGTTCACAGTATATGGAATGCCAGGCATTGCCGAGCCCCACGCTTGCGAGCAACCTGTGGCGTTAGCCCAAAATACCTTGTCGCCAAACAGTTGGGTAAGAAGTTTTGCGTATGGTGTCTCGCCACAGCCTGCACAGGCTGCCGAGAATTCGAGCAACGGCTGACGGAATTGGCTTCCCTTAATTGAGTATGGCTCAAAGATGTCGCCTTTTGAAGATATCTTC
>CALCFP010000272.1 GCA_937900725.1 uncultured Bacteroidota bacterium
AACAAATACGACACTGAAATTGTAAGCATCGACGAAAAGAATGCCCAGATTCTGGTGAATGGCGTAGCATACAGCGTTGAAATTGAAACCGAAAAGACAAAAATCGCAAGCCCTATCCGCCCTATAGCCGCGCACAGACAAACAGGCAACACACCGAGCCAGCCTATACAACGGCAACAGAAGGCCACTACAGACGCAAACGCCATTACAGCACCGCTTCCTGGTGTCATAATCGACGTGAAGGTAAATGTGGGCGACAGCGTAACCGAAGGCCAGCACCTGCTTACGCTTGAGGCAATGAAAATGGAAAACAACATTGATGCGCCAAAGAGTGGCACAGTAAAAAGCATATCAAAGCAAAAAGGTGACTCTGTAATGGAAGGCGACACCCTAATTGTAATTGAATAATGGAACACGGATTTATAAATTTTGTGCTCGAGCATCTTGAGCAATTTCTATCATACACGGCCTTTGCCAATATGACAATAGGCCACCTGATAATGATTTGCGTTGGTCTTGTTTTCATTTACCTGGCCATTGCAAAGGAATTTGAGCCAATGTTGCTGTTGCCCATAGGCTTCGGAATCATAATCGGCAACATTGCATTTGCACCTGGCCTGAAAATAGGCATCTACGAGAGCGGAAGCGTGCTCAACTACCTGCATTTCGGAGTGTTGCAAGGCATCTACCCGCCACTGATATTCCTAGGCATTGGCGCAATGACCGACTTTTCGGCATTGATTTCAAACCCGAAACTTGTATTGGTTGGCGGTGCAGCGCAACTTGGCATCTTCGGAGCATACGCAATAGCGCTTGCCCTCGGCTTTACATCGGCTGAAGCGGGTGCAATAGGCATCATTGGCGGCGCCGACGGCCCTACGGCCATATTCCTGTCGTCGAAACTGGCACCCGACCTGATGGGCGCAATAGCAATATCGGCCTACTCTTATATGGCACTTGTCCCTGTCATACAGCCACCAATAATGCGACTGCTGACTACCGAAAAGGAACGCACAATCAAGATGAAACCGCCACGCGTCGTTTCAAAGACCGAACGCATAATGTTCCCAATAATAGGATTGCTGCTCACCTGCCTGCTGGTTCCGTCTGGTCTGCCACTGCTTGGAATGCTATTCTTCGGCAATCTGCTGAAGGAAAGCACAGTTACCAAACGATTGGCTGACACCGCAAGAGGCCCGCTCATCGACATTGTGACAATCCTGATTGGCTTGACTGTCGGTGCATCAACACAGGCGACAACCTTCCTGACTGCAAAATCGATAGGAATATTCGTTCTGGGCGCAATATCGTTTGTGATAGCCACTTGTGGTGGCGTGCTGTTTGTGAAATTCCTGAATTTGTTCCTAAAGGAAGGCAACAAGATAAACCCACTTATCGGCAACGCCGGCGTTTCGGCTGTACCTGACAGCGCACGCGTTTCGGAAGTGATTGGGCTTGAATACGACAAGAGCAACCACCTGCTCATGCACGCCATGGGCTGCAATGTGGCAGGCGTAATCGGAAGTGCGGTGGCTGCAGGCGTACTGCTGAGTTTCTTGAGTTAGGCATCAGGCAAAACAAAACTCTTGACCATTTGATACACTTTTCATAATTTTAAAAGAAAAACGATGGCCAAAGAAACGCTATTCATTGTAAATCCGATATCGGGCAATGGCAAGCAAAAAAACATCAAGGCAATTCTTGAAAAACACCTTGACTTCGACTTGTTTGCACCTACAGTTCTATACACACGCCATGGAGGACACGCAACCGAATTGAGCCGTGACGCCATTGGCAAATACGAATACGTAATCGCCGTAGGTGGCGACGGCACCATCAACGAAGTGGCAAAAGGCCTGGTTGGCAGCAATGTAATTATGGGCATAATACCTTGCGGTTCTGGAAACGGACTGGCTCGGCACCTCAACATTCCAATGAACATAAACGAGGCCGTGAAGACCCTCAACAAGAACCTGCACAAGACTATCGACACTGTTAAGATAAATGACGATTTTTCTGTAAACGTGTCTGGCATTGGGTTCGACGCCTTTGTAGCGCATAAATTCTCAACAAACGGCAAACGTGGCCCGATTCCTTATGTAAAGATTGCCGCAACCGAATTTCAGCACTACAAGTCGCAGGCTTACCAAATAGTCATCGACGGGAAGACACAATACAACAACGCATTCATGATTAGCCTTGCCAATTCATCGCAGTTCGGCAATAACGCACTCATATCGCCTGAAGCAAAAATCGACGACGGGTTGCTCGACTTGTGCATACTGTCAGACTTTCCAAAAGTGGAAGCCCCCGCATTGGCATCGAGGCTCGTAAACCGCACTATCCATAAATCGAAATACATGGAAATAGTACGGGCAAAATCGATTCAGATTGACACCAACCACCCTATAGTTTGCCATATCGACGGCGAGCCCAAAGTGTTTGACGACAAACTGAGCATTGAGATAATGCCCGCATCGCTCAACATCATCTACAACGACGAAATCCAAAAGCCGATAATAACCGCCATTGAAAAGGACATCCAAAACATGTTCATGCCACGGGCGAAACGGAACGGACTGGCAAAGACCGAAATGGAAACCGACTCAAACAACGGCGAAAATTGACAGTCATGAAAAACATCGTATTCGACATAGGTGGCGTGATAATAGCCCGCGACAGCAAATGGTGCTCCGACGAACTGATGTCGTTTTGGAAAATAATACACTCTAGCGACGTTCCACAATTCTGGAACGATTTTGACCGTGGCACCATAAACTGGCAACAGACGGTTTCAGGCATCGCAAGATTCCTGAACCTGACTTACGACGAATGCAACAACATGCTGCGCGAAGCCATACACCGCTCAAAGCCTGTCGAGCCGACCTGCCAACTCATAACCGACCTGAAAGCGGCTGGCTACAAACTTTATCTGCTGTCGAACATGTCGTTCTACTTTTTCGATGAGATACGCAAGAATTCCGTCTTCAGCAATTTCTCGGGAGAGGTAATCTCATA
>CALCFP010000273.1 GCA_937900725.1 uncultured Bacteroidota bacterium
CACAAACAAGTAACTCAGATTTAAGAATGATTCTTGATAATTATTTAAATGATGGTGAGTCAACTCACTTTAAGGCGGTGATGTAGTATGGCAGTAAAATTCATCTTATCCTAACTTGAATCCGATGACCATCATGTCATCGAGTTGGTTGTATTTTGTGCCGCGCCACTCAAGAATATTTTGTTTTAGCAATTCGCATTGTTTGTCGGCTGGTTCATTGTGAATATGCAATAGGTATTTCTTGAAGTTGCTAATCATGAATTTGCGGCCAAGTTCACCACCAAATTGGTCTATGTAGCCATCGGAGAAGATGTAGAACCATGTTGGTTGGTCGAAGGTTACGGTCTGGTTTGTGAAGTGTATGTCGTCTTCTTTGCCTCCAATACCATCGTTACTGCCTTTTATTACGTATAGTTCTTCACCTTGTATATATACAAGTGGGTTTTTGGCACCTGAAAATTCCAATGTGTTGGTGCTTGGGTCGATAACGCAAAGGGCCATATCCATGCCATCTTGGTTCAGCGTCTCCTTTTGCTTCAGAGTGTTCTGTACGCCAATGTGCAACTGTTCCAGAATTTCGTTAGCATGGTACGTTCCATTTGCAGTTATGACATTCAGCAGGTTAAAGCCAATCATAGACATGAATGCACCAGGAACACCGTGACCAGTACAATCGACCGCTGTGACTATAAACCGTTTTTCTGATAAGTCGGCTTCTTCCAGTGATTTTGAGGGGTTTATGCAGACTTCGTTGAACCAGTAGAAGTCGCCGCTCACAATGTCGCGAGGCTTGAAGAAGATGAAAGCATCCTTTATGTAGTCGTTTAGTGCTTCCTGCTTGCGTAGCAAGGCCTGCTGAATGCCTTTAGCATAGTTGATACTTTGTGTTATGCTCTGGTTCTGATGCTCGATTTTTTTCAATGCATCGTTCAGTTCTTCACCTTTTTTGATGATCTCGTCATTTTGTTGGGCCAACTTGATGTTGTTCAACTTTCTGATTCGGTTGGCTCGAATCAGGAATATTGCAAATATCGATATTATAATAAGTACAGCAATTGCAATATAAATGTATATTTTAAATGTTTGACTTTCAGCAAGCAATTGAGCGTTGACAAGTTCTTTGTTCTTGTTTTCAAGGGCAAGCCGTTCTGCCTCTTTCTTTGCATCATTCGTTTTTCTCTCTTCCTCAAGGAATCTTTCTTGTTCTGCCTTCAATTCATTATCAAGTGAGTCTTGCCTTAATTTTAGTTTCAAGGCGTTCA
The DNA here is from genome assembly GCA_937900725.1 of uncultured Bacteroidota bacterium. Classification (GTDB taxonomy): domain Bacteria; phylum Bacteroidota; class Bacteroidia; order Bacteroidales; family SZUA-534; genus RUG13583. The sequence goes on from CALCFP010000273.1 coordinate 1,263, forward strand.
ACTGGCTTTCCAATTGTTGCGCAAGTAGTTCGCTGTTTTCCTTTTTCAATACGGCTGATTTTGATTCTGATTTTAGCACTCGAGTTTCATATTCACGGGCAGTTGCTTCTTTATTTATGTTTTGAGCGTATGTTTCAGCCTTGCTCGCCATTTCTTGTGCCAATCGTAGATTGCCTGTCTGCTTGTAATTGTTCGATAATTGTTTGTAGCATTCAAGGACTAACGATGTGTTGTTTGCTTCGGAAGATAGCTTTAGCGCCTCTTCGAGCAACTTTATTGCATCATCATAGTGGGTTATTGCATTTAAGCCAAAGGCGAGGTCAATAAGTCCTGATGCAAGTTGGTTGCTTTCGCCAATTTTGCGTCGTATTTCAAGGCTTTTTTCAAAGTATTGGCACATGAGCTCCAATTCGTCAATCTCGCTATACGCAACGGCAATGTTGGTATATGTGTTGCGGGTCTCTTCGAGTTTGTTTAGTTGGATGTATATTTCTGCGGCATTGTTGAAATTGGTTACGGCTTTTGGGATATATCCGTAATTCATATATGACTTTGCAATGAGATTGAAGGTCTGCGCCGCTTTGGGAAGGTTGTTGCCATTGTAATAGTTCGATGCCAATTCCTCAAGACGTCCAATCTTTTCTTCGTCTTCCGGAGACATATATTGGGCTGTTGCATAATAGTTTATGCAGAGTAGTATGGTGGCGAGGATAGATGTGATGGCCTTCTTTGTCATTGACAAAACATTTACGTTTCAAATTTAAGTAATTGAAACGTAATCTATATCTATCTTATATAAAATATGTCGTTTTTCTATTATAATGGCTATGTATTTTACATTGTGATGATTATGAGTATATTATGATGTATAAAGTTGTTAGATAGAAACCGAATGCGAATTTGTTGATTGTTGGCTGTATGTAACAAAAAAGCACCGATGCGGTGCACCGGTGCTTTTAATGTATTGATAGAAATTAGTTATTGCGCATTTACCGAGTCGGCAGTTACAACTAATGTGTCGGCAGTTGCAATAGTGTCGGCAACTACGGGTGCTTCTACGACTGCTGGTGCTGGCTGTGCATTTTCCGCTTTTTGTTCAAATGGGAAAATCTTTGTCAGCCAGAAATAGCCAAGAACGAATGCTATTGCACCAACGCAGATGCCAATCTTTGCCATATCCTTTGTCTCAACCAAACCGGTTGATGCTGCAATTGCATTTGGAGGAGTGGAGATTGGGAATAGCATTGCGATTGATGCGCAGACTGCTATGAATGTAATCATTGCGTGAGTTCCGCCGAGTGCCATGAATGAATCGTGGCTAGCGGCCTCAGGTTGTCCCATTGCTTCTGCAACTACAATTAGGATAGGGATAAGCAATGCCGCAGTAGCAGAGTTGCTGATGAAGTTTGAAAGGAAATAGCAGACAAAACCTGCGATTACGAATACAAGCACAACGCCCATTGTTCCGAATGGAATAGCCTCGATAAGAACCTTTGCAAGACCTGTGCCTTGAAGGTCGGTGCCAAGGGCGAAACCGCCAGCAACCAACCAAAGAACTGTCCAGTTGATCTCCTTGATGTCGTCTTTTGTGAAAATGCCACAGCAGGTAAGTACTGCAAGTGGGATGAGGGCAACTACGTTAGAGTTGATTTTGGTCCATTGCTCGGTAGCCCACAATAGGATGGTGCCGATAAATGTAATCCAGACAACTATTGTCTTCCAGTCGGTCTTGCGCTCGCTTTTCTTGATGTCGAGCACTACTTCCTTTGACTTGAATGGGAAGAATACCTGAAGCAAAATCCAAGCAACCAAAATCATTATGATAACGAATGGAATCATGCGTATGGCCCATTCGCCGAAGGTTACTTCGCAACCTGCTTCAGCCAGGAATTTGACAGCAGTTGCGTTAGGAGGTGTGCCGATAGGTGTTCCTATGCCACCAAGGTTTGCTGCTACAGGAATTGCAAGAGAAAGTGCGATTTTGCCTTTGTCGTCGCTTGGCAATACGGCAAGCAC
>CALCFP010000274.1 GCA_937900725.1 uncultured Bacteroidota bacterium
ACCAGGTGTGTCGAAAAAGAATGAAAGAATTACTAAAAAGAGAAATGATGAGGACACAAGTATCATGACGCCGCGCGTGAACTTGAATATTTTCTGCTTGGGCGAGAGCTTGATTTTGTCATAACTCAAGGTCTCTGGATTGAATCTGTATTTTGGCTTCGACATTATTTTTTTGAAAACTTGCTTTTTACATAGCAAAACTAATTAAAAAAAGTAAGTTTGCAACTTTGAAAGAATAGGTAAATAAGAATTGAAATTAAAGTAATATCTATATGAATTCTAAAGAGATACGTAATCAATTCAAGGAGTTCTTCGCTTCGAAGCAACACCAAATTGTGTGCAGTGCACCTATGGTTGTCAAAAACGACCCTACTTTGATGTTCACAAATGCAGGCATGAACCAGTTTAAGGATATCTTCCTTGGCATATCGCCACGTAAATGGCCTCGTGTGGCCAACAGCCAAAAATGCTTGCGCGTTTCGGGTAAGCACAACGACCTTGAAGAGGTGGGGCATGACACCTATCAGCATACAATGTTCGAAATGCTCGGCAACTGGTCGTTTGGCGACTATTTCAAGGAGGAAGCCATTGCTTGGGCTTGGGAACTGCTTACCGAGGTTTACAAGTTGCCTGTCGACCGTTTGTATGCAACGGTTTTTGAAGGAGACCCTGCCGAAAATCTTGAGTTGGATACTGAGGCTGAAAATTTCTGGCTGAAATATCTGCCTCGCGAACGTGTCATTCACGGAAACAAGCATGATAATTTCTGGGAAATGGGAGCAACTGGTCCTTGCGGTCCTTGCTCTGAAATCCACATCGACTTGCGTGACGATGCCGAGCGTGCCAAAATTCCTGGTCGTGACCTTGTCAACCAAAGCAATCCGCTTGTGATTGAAATTTGGAACCTTGTATTCATGCAGTTCAACCGCAAGGCTGACGGCTCGCTCGAGTTGTTGCCTCACAAGCACGTTGATACTGGCATGGGCTTCGAACGCTTGTGCATGGCTTTGCAAGGCGAGAAGTCGAACTACGATACCGATGTGTTCCAGCCTATAATCAAGGAGATTGGACGCATCTGCGACTGCGAGTACGGGAAAGATCAAAAGATTGACGTGGCAATGCGCGTAATTGCCGACCATGTGCGTACGATAGCATTTTCAGTTACTGACGGCCAGTTGCCTTCAAATGCCAAGGCTGGATATGTAATACGCCGTATTCTGCGTCGTGCAGTCCGTTATGGCTACACATTCCTTGGTCAACGCAAATCGTTTATGTACAGACTGTTGCCTGTACTTGTCGATACAATGGGCGATGCTTATCCTGAATTGATCTCACAACAGGCTCTTGTCGAGAAGGTGATGAAGGAGGAGGAAGAGGCATTCCTTCGCACACTCGAAACTGGTATGCGTCTGCTTGATAAGGTTATGGCTGACGCAAAATCTTCGGGTAAAAAGGAAATTACAGGTGTAGAGGCATTTACACTTTACGATACATACGGATTCCCTCTCGATTTGACAGAGTTGATACTTCGTGAAAATGATTTGACTGTCAATCAAGACGAGTTCAATGCCGAAATGCAGAAGCAGAAGGAACGCGCCCGCAACGCAGCTGCCGTTGAAACTGGCGACTGGGTTTATCTGCAGGAAGGCGAGTCGGAATTCGTCGGTTACGACTGGCTTGAGGCTGATGTCGAGATAATGCGCTACCGTAAGGTTAAGCAAAAAAATCAGGAATTGTACCAGATAGTGCTGAACCGCACGCCGTTCTATGCTGAAATGGGTGGCCAGTTGGGCGATACAGGCTACATTGAAGCCGACGGCGAGAAGATAGAGATTATCGACACTAAAAATGAGAACAAGTTAAGCATTCATTTGGCAAAATCGTTGCCGAAAGACCCTACAGCATCGTTCCACGCCGTTGTAAATGCCGAGCGCCGTCAGCAGACAGCCAATAACCATACAGCGACACACTTGCTTGATTATGCGTTGCGCCAGGTTCTTGGCACTCACGTTGAGCAAAAGGGCTCAATGGTGTCGCCAGACTGCTTGCGTTTCGACTTCTCGCATTTCCAGAA
>CALCFP010000275.1 GCA_937900725.1 uncultured Bacteroidota bacterium
CTTTGGGTGGCGTTAGAGGTGGTGGAGAATATTCCATTGGCTCACAAGTTGAAATTGTGGCTAACGCAAGCGAAGGTTACGGCTTTGACCATTGGAACGACGGTAATACCGAAAATCCCCGTACCATCACTGTTACTGAAGATGTTACCTATACGGCGTATTTTGGCAAGGGATATGAAGTGCAATTGTCGGTATCTGACTTTATTGGTAACATTTTAGAACGAAATCCTTGGGAAGAAGAACCGTATTTTGGCCCGGAGACAAATGGCGCTGGCCGTTATGTGGAGGGCAGAAGTGTGGAGATTTCGGCATCATGCAATACAGAGGATTACAAGTTTGTCAGCTGGAGCGACAATAATACAGAGCCAGTACGTACAATAGTAGTTAATGAGGATATTCATCTGACAGCCTATTTCGCCTATAAGGCAATCCTTGATTTGCGTACAGAGGGCGAAGGCTCTTTGGTTGCTCTTACCAATGCACCATACTATCAGTTGGACTCTGTTGAGTTGTTGGCTACGCCAGCGAGCGGTTGGGCATTCTATGGCTGGAATGGTGTGAATAAAAAAGATGACGACATTGTGGAATCCAACAATATCAAGGTTGAGTTAAGTGATACCGCTGTAAGTAATGTCTTTACCGCAATATTTGCACCAAAGCGCATCTTGAAATTGTGGGCGGTGGGCAATGGCACCACTGTTGGCGCTGGTGAGTATGCTCAAGGCAGGAATGTTCAGGTGAAGGCATTGCCTGGCAATGGTTCTCACTTTGTAAAGTGGAGCGATGGCTCAACAGAGTCTGTACGCTATGTCTATATGGATACCGACAAGAACCTTGCCGCACAGTTTGCCGTCAATACAACTCAATATACGCTTGAGTTGTCGTCAAACGATGGTGGCGTGGTAGTGGGGGCAGGCCAATATGTTTATGGCAGCAAAGTGGAGATTTCGGCTGTTGCCAACAAGGGCTATCACTTTGTTGCGTGGAACGATGGCGTCACTGATGCAGTAAGGACTGTCACCGTGGAATGCAATGCAAGTTTAAGTGCAACATTTGAGGCAAATGGCACTTTCAATGTAGAGGCGTGGATTTCGGGCAATGGAAATGTTGATGGTCAGGGTAGATACGTCTTTGGTGATACGGCAACGCTCACAGCAATTCCTGAAACTGGTTGGGTGTTTGTTGAATGGAACGATGGTGTCACTGATAAGGTCCGTTCGTTCGAGGTTCGTGACAATGTTACGTTGGTGGCTTTGTTCGAGGAGGACCTTGACTTTGTCGCCACACAATTGGAGGCAACTGTCAACGATACCACAATGGGTGTGGTTGAGGGTTGTGGCATCTACAATCGCAATTCTGAAGTTGAACTTTCGGCCATTGCAAACAATGGCTATCACTTTGTTGCGTGGAACGATGGCAATGCCGAAAATCCTCGCACCGTGACATTGTCGGGCGACACAACGTTTGTGGCTTCTTTTGCAAAAGACATTTACAAAGTAACTGTTTCGGCAGGGGCCAATGGTACGGTTGCAGGTTCTGGCTCATTTGAATATTTGTCAAATGCAACCATAAACGCAACACCTGCCGATGGCTACCATTTTGTAAGTTGGAGCAATGGTGATACCGCATCTACACGTACACTTGTCATAGTGTCTGATACAACCTTGGTTGCCACTTTTGGCGAGCATGTGGCAGTTGTCGATTCGGCCATCAATTTCACTTGCGTGTCAATGGGAATGACTGAAGGCAAGCATTGTGCTGTATGTGACGCAGTTTTGGTAAAGCGGGAATACATTATGTCGCCTGGTCACGATTATTCGGGCGACTTCGTAGTGGATGCCGAACCAACTTGTACGGTTGCAGGTCAGAAATCGAAGACGTGTACTCGTTGTGGAAAGGTTCTGGTGGAAACAATTCCAGCTCTTGGACATGACATTGTAATGGATTTGGCAGAAATGCCTACATGCACCACGCCAGGAAAGAGTGTCGGAATGCATTGCTCGGTATGTAACGAGGTGTTTGCACGTGCAAATGTTGTACCTGCATTGGGTCACGATTTTTCAGGCACTTTCACTGTTGATGTTGAACCAACTTGCACAGAACAAGGCAGTAAGTCGAAGCACTGCTCTCGTTGTGACAGCGTGGACGATGTTACAGTCATTGACTCGTTAGGCCACAGCTGGGGAGTGTTCATCTATAACAACAATGCCACCGTTGAAGCTAATGGAACGGAAACGTCAACTTGCACCCGTCCAAATTGTGACGAGACAATGACAAGGGAAGCTGAAGGCACTAGATTAAAAGTCGATATTGAAGGCGAAACAGCCAACGCATTGGTTGTCTATTCTCATCACAATGTCATTGTGGTTGAAAATGCCACAGCCGATATTGAGGTGTACGATGCTACAGGTCGTCTGGTTGCTCGTAGAGACGTTGCGTGCAACGTCTCAATCACCATGCCACGCGAAGGCTTGTACATCGTAAAATGTGGCGCAGAAGCAAAACGGGTGAGCGTTTCACGCAATTGATAAATGATAATTGACAATTAAGGGGGCTATGGACTTCGGTCTGTGGCCCTTTTTATTTAGGATTTAGGATGTAGGAATTAGCATTTTCAAATTAACAGTTAACAATTTACAATTCAACGATTCAACCTTCAACAGCGAAGTTCCCAAAGGCTTTCGGGAGCAACCTTACTAGGCACTAGGTTCTAGGCACTAGGCACTAGGCACTCAACAATTCAACAATTACCCGTTTCAAAACTTATGACAACAAAAAAGCCCGAATTCAAAAGAATCGGGCTTTACAGCGCTTTATTTTTGTATTTGGTTTGTAGTCAGTAACAAAAATTCAAATTAGTACGGGATTGTGTTTGGATGTAAATAGAAATTTATTCTTTAACGCGAGCCTTATTTACAACCAATTTGCGACCCATATGTTCCTTTTCGTTCAATCCGTCAATGGCTGATTGACCTTCAGAGTCATTTGGCATCTCAACAAAACCAAAACCTTTGCTTCGTCCGGATACTTTGTCAGTAATGATTTTAGCAGAACTAACTTCGCCAAATTCGGCAAAAACCTCTTTGAGGCTGTTTTCTGTAACCTTGTAGTTAAGGTTACCAACATAAATGTTCATACAATAAATAAAAAAGTGATAAATAAATAGTCTCAGCCAACATTGCTTTGACAATAAAACAAATGTAGAAACAATTTGATAAAGTGTACACTTTATGCTCTTTATTTTTTACATAAACGTAGCAAAGGAAAAATGTAGGTTGGACAAGGGTTGGGGAATGATTATTTGTGATTAATGCTTCTTAACCTTCAACTAGGTTCTATGTTGTAAGTTATAAGTTCTACAATCTATGTTCCAGCACTAGACACTAAACCTCTCAACATTCAACCTTCAACAGCGAAGCTCCCGAAGGCTTTCGGGAGCAACCTTGCCAGTCACCAGGTACTAGGCACCAGGAACCAGGCACTATAAACCTCAATGATTTTTCTCGCATGGGCACGGGCCGTAACCCTTATGGTGATGCTTTTGTGACGCGCATGAAGTCAATAGAAGGCAAAGAATGATTATGCCGTATGTCAGTTTTGATATCTTTTTCATTATAATGCGTTTCTTGTTGTGATGATGTGCAAGAATTATGCCCCCGAATATATGGATTTTTATCCTTTAGGGTCATTTTTCATTAAGTAATTATGTGGGTTGTTTATCTGTGTCCATTTGTATCGAGTGCATCTGGCAATATGGTGCCAGTCCGCACTTGTCGCATTTTGGCGCACGTGCAGTGCAGACGTAGCGTCCGTGCAAAATCAGCCAATGATGTGCTATTGGAAGCAAATCCGGACTTATGTTTTTTACCAGTTGCCGTTCAGTGTCTATTGGGCGTTTGGCGTTTTTTGTCAGGCCGATGCGTGCCGACACCCTGAAAACGTGAGTGTCGACGGCTAATGCCGGCTTATTGTATATTACCGATGCTATTACGTTGGCTGTTTTTCGCCCTACGCCAGGCATTTGCTGCAATGTGTTAACGTCATCCGGGACAATTCCGTTGAATCTGAATGCCAGCATTTGGGCCATGCCCTGAAGATGCTTTGCCTTGTTGTTGGGGAACGAGCAGCTTTTAATAAGTTCAAATATGTCATTCACTGAACCATTTGCAAGCGATTCGGCGTCGGGGAAACGTCTGAAAAGGGCGGGAGTGACTTGGTTCACGCGTTTGTCAGTGCATTGTGCCGACAGAATTACGGCAACCAGCAGTTCGTATGCGTTGCTGTAGTGCAGTTCAGTTTGGGCTACCGGCATATTCTGCTGAAACCATTCAATGACTTTTCTGTATCGTTCCTTCTGTAGCACGTTATTTTTATATATATTAATTTTAAAAAATTGGTAATCAGTGTTATATTGTTATTTATTGCCATATTCGTATTTTCATATAGAAGACAAAGTGGTGAAAATGTTTATAATGCAGTAAGTGGAAC
>CALCFP010000276.1 GCA_937900725.1 uncultured Bacteroidota bacterium
AAATGCCAATCGCGACGAGGTTGTCCTGCGCTCCATAAAGGCAGGCGCAAAAGGCTACATCACCATTGATGCAAGCGGAAGCGAACTTGCACAGGCAATATACACACTGCGTATGGGGCACGACTACTACAGCGACAGCATCACGCAACTGCTTCTGAATAGATACATTTCAAACCTTGAGCCGGCTAGCGACGACGACGATGACGCTTTGAGCGCACGCCAAATCGAGATACTGAAATTATGGGGCGAGAGTTACAGCAATCAGGAAATTGCCGACAAACTGTTCATTAGCGTTCGCACCGTTGAAACTCACAAAAATCACATAATGCAGAAACTCAACCTCAAGAGCACTGTCGATTTGGTAAAATACGCCATCAAGAGCAACATCATCAAGTTGTAGCACGGCTCAAAAAAAAATATTTTGCAATAACTCAAACACTTGCAAAAAAAGCCACAAAAAAAAGCATTTCTTGCCAAACAAAATCAATATTGCTTTGTTTAAAGCAGTGTAGTCCGAATGTCACCAAAGGCATTCAAAAAAAAATTATTCACTGCTATGAAAGAGGTTAAGATCGGGAAAAGATTGGGCAATAGTTTTTCCACCCTCATCGGGTTCATTTTGCTAGTTGCCGTAATTGCAACATTTTGTTTTGCAAGAATTTACCTCAAGGTTGTCACTTATAAAGTCTTTACAAACGTATTGGAAAATACACAAAATCTGCAAATTGCAGTAACAGACTACATGCTGACCGCCAACGACAAAGATGTCAAAAACTTCAACGAGACTTACCAAAACCTTGTCGGCCTAACAGACAAGTTGCGCGAACGTTTCAAAAAGGCAGACCAAATAGAGGAACTGAACACATTCTGCAGTCACCTTGAAGCATGCAATGAACTGTTCAAGCAAATAATTGCGCAAGAAGGTATCAAGAACGTGTCATCTACCGAACTCGACAAATTAAATGACGAAGTGGCACAAATGTCGGCACGCATGAGACACGACAACAAGGCTGTCGAAAGGGCATCTTACAACCATATGCAAGCACTTGCCATGCAAAATTCATTTATGGCGTCAAAGAATGATGCCTATATAGAAGAATACAAGAAAGCCTACAAGGAAAACATGAATTTCCTTGAAAGCCTCGACAGCCGCAACGAAGCAGTGATTAAAATGAAAAGTATCTGCATTAAAAGCGAAACCGAATTTGACAAGTACGTCATGGCATACAAGAAAATCAAGGAACTTGTAACCCCCTATGAGGAAAACTCGCAATTCGTCATTGACAATGCACGCGACCGACGCGACAATCAAGTGTCGATAATAAATAAAGTCATGACTTTTAGCATTTTAGGAATGCTATTAGTACTCATTGCCGCCATTATCGCCGGACGCAAGGTTTACAATAGCATGATTCACTCGATAGTACACCCTATTGAACGTTGTGCGTTATTTGCCGAAAGAATTGCGCAAGGCGACCTTACCGCCACAATCAAGGAAAAGCACAACGACGAAATTGGGCAGATGACTAAAGCATTCAAGACTATGGCGTCCAAATTCACTGAAATCATCGTCAAGATTCAGGACAGCGCAAATATCATAAACTCCGCCAGCCAGGAGATAAGCGACTCATCGCACAACATGTCCGAAGGTGCCAGCGAGCAGGCCGCATCCCTTGAACAGATTTCTTCATCTATGGAAGAAATGGTTGCCAACATCAAGCAAAATGCCGACAACTCAATGGAAACTGAAAAAATCGCCATCAATGCATCTTCTTCAATGATTGAAAACAAGGAAACCACAGCAAAGGCTCAAGAGTCAATGTCAATGATTGCCAAGAAGATAGAAATTATCAACGAGATAGCCTCACAGACAAACATTCTGGCCTTGAACGCAGCTGTTGAAGCCGCACGCGCAGGCGATGTCGGAAAAGGATTCGCCGTTGTGGCTACCGAGGTCCGTAAACTTGCCGAACGTTGCGCCGAGGCTGCAGAGGAAATCAGCATAATGTCTAGCAATGGCGTTGACGTCACCAACAAGGCCAGCGACAACTTCATGGCTATAATTCCTCTTATCGAGAAGACATCCAACCTTGTTCAGGAAATCACCGCCGCCAGCAAGGAACAAGACATAGGCGCTAACCAAATCAACGAATCTATACAACAATTGACCTCCATTGCACAAACTAACGCAAGTTCTTCTGAAGAATTGGCGGCAAGTGCCGAAAAACTTGCATCTCAGGCAATTGCAATGAAGAAACTTATTGGTTACTTCAAAATCAACAGCAAGAGCAACATGTCTCAGCAGCCAAACGCCGGACAAATGGCTTACAACCAGCCCGATTCAGATTTTTCTGACGATTTTGACAATTACGACGAAGACAGGAAGCAACATCATTGGCTTGAATTTTGCCACAACAAGAAACGCAAGAGCAATGCCAAAGAAGATGATATGGATATGATTCAAGAAGACAAAGGATTCAACTATAATTTTGAAGCCAACGAGTCCATCGACAATCAATTCCAGAAATTCTGATTTTTAGCGTGAATATCAGATAGCCAATTGGCAACGTTCAAAAATCTGTTCAACGACAGATTCTAATTCCTGGACGTCGCCAATTGGCTTTATTTTTGCAAAGACCTCATCGGGGCAGACAAATGCCTTTGAAAAATGGAACCACAATTCCTTGAGTTTGCTTAGGCTTCCCTGCCCCCGCTTCTGGACATACCTTTCCTGCACATCTAAACAGAAATCCTTCATTGAAGAAGTTGCCTGCCGACCCTTGATTTGAAGAGCGACAAACGGGTTTGTTATCGCGCCGCGCCCTATCATATACCCTTTCAGATTAGGAACATCAATGTTTAGAATGTCAGTGGCACGGACTATGTCGCCATTGTATACCACCGCATTTACAGACTTTGTGGCGACTTCTGTAAATGCCGACTTGTCAGCATTCCCGCCATATTGCTGCACAGCCGTGCGAGAATGCACTATCAACTCCGCTAACGGAAACTGATTCATGACTTCGACTATTTGTTGACATTCATCAACCGAAGCATAGCCTAACCTGATTTTTACCGACAGCACCGGATTCAATTTTGGCATTGTCTGTTCCAACAAACGTGTCAGGAAATCCAAGTCTCTCAACAAACTGGCTCCTCGATTGCGGGCAACTACAAAAGGCTGAGGGCAACCCATATTCCAATTCACCTTTGAATACCCAAGGTCGAAAAGAAGATTTGCAAAATATGCGAAAGCGTTGGCGCTATTACTCAATAGTTGAGGAACAAGATTCACTTTCTTGTCAATATCGGCATACCGACGCCTAACAACCGAAGGCTTTGACAACGATTTGTCATCAGCCACCATGTAAGGTGCGAACATTTCGTCAAACCCGCCGACTCCCGCCAATGCGTTCATATATGGAGCTTCAATCAAACCGAGCATAGGCGCCAATTGAATAGACTTGCCTGACATCTGCTACGGATAGATTACGTTTACCGAGCCCTTCCGCTCTATTTGACGACCGTTATGCAATTTGATTTTCAGGTAATAGAGATAGCCTCCTTCGGCGACATAACTGCCTCTTGAAGTGCCGTCCCAACGTGAAAATTGGTCATTTGAACTGAACATTCGGCCACCGTACCGATCATAAATCATAAACTCGAACGAACTGACCTGAGCATTCCTAATCACTGGTCCAAACGTATCATTGACGTCATCGCCATTAGGTGTGAATGCGTTTGGAATGACAATATCTGGCTGACGTTCAACACAAAACATATTCGATACGCTTAACTGCCTGCCCAGCGTGGACTCCACACTAAAGCAGAAATTTTGCGCCAATTCGTCTGCAATATCCAAATAAGCCATTTCACATTGGCAATCAGCCAAATCCGTACGCACTGCCTTTCTTGGTCCACCATCGACTGAACAATACACGGCAAACGTCTCTCCTTGGCCAAGCGACCTATTCCATTTCACAATTATCTGTTCATCACTCGTTTCTGCGTTGACAATCAACGGATTCACTTCTGATGACGAGTAAGCCGCATTCCCGCAATAGTCCATTGCCGAAAGTCGGAAGGCTGAATGCAAATTCGTTCTATATTGAAGATGACTAACAGCGGAATAATCGGCAAAAATAGTGTCTGTGGAAAAATATGACCCGTCAGACACTTGAATGGCATACCCCGACAAATCAGCATTTGAGTCAATGCCACAATGCAACTCAACCGTTTCCTGATTATTAAGCAACGTATCAATCACAACTAACGACTCGTCTGCCGGTGCTGGGTTGAATACATTATAACTTATTATGTTTGAAATAGATTGCCTACCATTTTGCAAATTGGCCTCAACATAAAAATAATAAGTTGCACCTTGAGTCAATGCATTGGTACAAAACACAGAATCAGTAACATCACCAAGTTTTTCGTACTTTTTGCCTTTCTCCCGTCCATAAACCGAGTAACTATTCACAGCAGTTCCAATATATGGCGACCACTGCAACCTCAATGACCTTGAACATAAGTCGATATCACCACTTGAGAGAAAAACAGTTTGATGGAAGTCACTCAATGGGGAATCACTCAGCCCGGGAATAGACGTTGACATCGCATATCGTTCAGGCTGAGCAAAAGGGTGCGCTACAACATCCTGATAAGCACGCATGGCAGAAGGCAATGAATCGACTACCTGCACCCATTTTGAACTTGCCCAATGGTAAATGGCATAAACCTGACTGGCGGAGGCAGGATCAACTTCCCAATTTATAGCGACTTTCCGCTCCGATGTGGTATCAACGCTGACACTGCCGATTGCGGCATATTGACTTTGCGCCAAAAGATGGCAAGGCAGCAATATCAATATTACTAACAAATGGCGCATTTGCCTATTTTACGAGTTTTTCGATTGCAGAACTAACAGAATCAAAGTCAAACGATGCCGATACTTCCTCAAACTTGCGGTTTATCTGGTCGTTGCAAAGATTGCCAATACTTCCCTCGTGGGTATGATTGAGATGCGTTTCGGGAACAAATTTGTTATCCTTGATGTCGTATGCCACCTGCTTGTATGCATCGCGGAATGGAACTCCGGACAAAACCAGACTGTTCACAACCTCAACACTGAATGCCAACTTGTATTTCGGCTCGTCAAGGATATTCTTTTTCACCTCTATATTCTTCAGCATCAATTCTGCCAACACAATACAGTCTTTGATGTCATTAATCGAAGGGATAATCTGCTCCTTAAGAAGTTGCAAATCTCGATGATAACCAGATGGGAGATTTGATATGGTAAGAGTCAGATCGGCAGGCAATGCCTTTATTCTGTTACACTTGCCACGAACTAACTCCCAAACGTCGGGATTTTTCTTGTGTGGCATTATCGACGACCCTGTAGTAAATTCATCAGGAATATGGATGAAACCAAGGTCCTGAGAGTTGTACATGCACATGTCCATCGCCATCCTGCTCAATGTCTGTGCCAATGCAGCCATTGCAAAACTCAAGTCCTGCTCAGTCTTGCCGCGTCCCATTTGTGCATATACTACATTGTAATTCAAATCGTTGAAACCCAACAACCTGGTTGTCATTGTACGATTTAACGGGAATGACGAGCCATACCCTGCAGCCGAGCCAAGCGGATTCTGGTTGATTACCTTATAAGCGGCGCTTAACATACGCAAGTCGTCAGTCAAACTTTCGGCATAAGCGCCAAACCACAATCCAAAAGACGACGGCATGGCAACCTGCAGATGTGTATAGCCTGGCATCAAGTCATTTTTATGCTTGTTACTCAACTCTATCAAGGTTTTGTATAACGATGCCACCAAATCAAAAATCAGTTTCACCTCGTGGCGCAGATACAGTTTCATGTCAACAAGGACCTGATCGTTTCGCGAACGCCCGCTATGAACCTTTTTGCCCATATCGCCTAGCGTACGGGTTAGCATAAGTTCGACTTGAGAATGGATGTCTTCAACATCATCTTCGATCCTCAAATTTCCTGCAACAGCCGTAGCGTATATTTTTTTCAGTTCAACCAGCAAAGTGTCAAGTTCCGATTTTTCAAGAAGTCCAATTGTCTGAAGCATTGTAATGTGAGCCATTGTCCCCATTACGTCAAACGGTGCCAAATAAAGGTCCATCTCACGGTCCAACCCGACAGTGAACTGCTCCACCAACTTGTTTGTCTCTATGCCTTTATCCCAAAGTTTCATCTGATATGTTTTTATTTATTATAAATGATGTACAAATACATTTGCAATATGCGTAAAGGCACAAAATTAGCAAATTAGCGTTTTGTGGCACTAAAAATGTAAAATAACAAGAATTAAAATGGATTTGTGAGTTTTCCCCCAAAAACTCGGTAATGAGATTTGATACTTTTTTTCGCAGCAAGTTTTATGCTGGGGTAGTTGTCCTAGTCGCAAACATATGGACAATTCCTCGACAAACCTTACGGAATAACCAAGTACATTTTTGGCAAGAATCAATTGCGAAATCGTAAATCGCCAAAAAAACAAGTGCTAAACGAACTATTATCATAACCCTATATTTTATGTTCCAAAAATACGCAATTGGCGACTAGGGGTTCGCTTTATTTGACAAACCACACTTTTGCGTACGCATACGAACAAAAAAAGAGACCAACACCTGATATGTATTGGTCTCCGCTGATTTTCCTTATACTAAATCCTGACGCCCATCAATACAACATCGTCTGTCTGCAGATCAGCAGGGCCGCGCCAATCTTCGTATGTCTTGTTCAGGATTTCCTTTTGTTCAGCCATTGGCTTTTGGTGATTTGCAAGCAACACTTCGCGCAAGTGCTTACTCATAAACTTGCGTCCGGTCTCGTGCCCAAATTGGTCCTGGAATCCATCGGAGAACGTATACAGGCAGTCACCCTTCTTAAGTTCCATATCTACACGCTCAAATGGATCAAGTTTTGCATAAATGCCGACAGGCATCTTGCTTGCCTTTATCACCTGTACCTCGCCATCTCGAATAAGAACCAAAGGATTGTTTGCACCAGCAAAAGACAATGTCATCTCCTTTTCGTTTATCACATACATTGCCACGTCCATTCCGTCTTGACTACGGTCTTTCTTTTCTGTAACTATTGGAGCGTCGCCTTTTTCTGCCATTTGTGTAATAATCGATTCGTCTTTCTGTCTCAAACTTGTAATGATAGCCTTGCGCAACTTGTTCAGGATTTCGTCTGGACGCAATTCCTGACCTACAATGTAGTTCAAGTTTGTCATACCCAACATGCTCATAAAACCGCCCGGCACACCGTGTCCCGTACAGTCGGCGACAATACACACCTTGTTGTCGCCAAACTGGCCAATCCAATAGTAGTCGCCACTAACTATGTTTCGTGGCTTATAAAGCAAGAAATGGTCTGGGAATATGGCATCAATTGTTTCATCCGGTGTCAGCAACGCTCTTTGGATTCGGCGTGCGTAGTTGATACTAGCCTGAATTTCGTCTTTCTGTTTCTCTATCTCGTCCTTCTGTTGTTCAAGTTGTACATTCTGGCCTCTAATCTCCTCTGTTGCCTCGGCTATCTTGCGTTCTAGTTTTTTCTTGTCCTCTATCAGTCGGTGGGTATTCCATTTTACAATGCCAAACACAACGGCTATAAGTGCAATAATGTAGAATATGTAAGCCACCACAGTACGATAGAATGGAGGCCTGATAACAAACGAGTATTCTGCTACAGAACTTTCAATTCCATATATGTTCTTTGCCTTCACCTTAAATGTGTAGTTCCCTTCACGCAACCCATAACGAGCGTATTCATTACCTTGTTTGTATTTAGACCATGTATTATCAGCACCTTCAAGCATTGTAGAATATACCATCTTGTCTTCTTCATCAAAGAAGGTGGCGCTATATT
>CALCFP010000277.1 GCA_937900725.1 uncultured Bacteroidota bacterium
GAACTGGCCAAGGAACTCCACGCCGAAGTGGGCGCCAGTCGTGCCGCAGTTGATGCCGGATGGTGCGACCACGACCGCCAAATCGGGCAGACCGGACTCACAGTCCGCCCCAAAGTGTACATCGCTTGCGGAATATCCGGACAGATACAGCACATTGCAGGAATGCAGGACAGCGGAATCATCATCTCCGTCAACAGCGACCCCGACGCCCCTATCAACAAGATTGCCGACTACGTAATCACCGGCACCGTTGAAGACGTTGTGCCAAAACTCATCAAATACTACAAGCAGAACTCAAAATAGATGGGCATACATTAATGGGGACTTCTATAAATTCCCCGATTATAATTTTTTTTAATATGGATTATTCATCAATCTTTTGTGTGCTTTTGAAATTTTATCGCCATCTTGCTCGGTTGCACTCAGTTACAGTGCCCGCACTGCTCCTTCATTCAACCAATCAATCTGTCTGACAAAATCTTCAAAATCACTACAAAGCATTTTATAGAACTCCCCTTAATTTTAAAGAACAACTATGGCTAATTTTTATACAGACACCCCCGAACTGAAATTTCATCTCAACCACCCGTTAATGAAACGGATTGTTGAACTGAAGGAACGAAATTTTGCCGATGCCGACCAGTTCGACTTCGCGCCAGCCGATTTTGAGGATGCTATGGACAACTTCGACAAGGTGCTTGAAGTTGTTGGCGAGATTTGCGCCGACATTATTGCGCCAAACGCCGAAGGGGTCGACAAAGAAGGCCCCCAATGCGCCAATGGCCGTGTAACCTACGCCAATGGAACCAAAGAAAACCTTGAAGCCACACAAAAGGCTGGATTATGCGGAATGGATATGCCTCGCCGACTTGGCGGACTGAACTTCCCGATAGTACCATACCTTATGGTTGCCGACATAGTATCGCGCGCCGACGCCGGATTCGAGAACCTATGGGGCCTGCAAGACTGCGCCGAGACAATCTACGAGTTCGCCAGCGACGAACAGAAGGAACGCTACATACCACGCATCTGCGCAGGCGAGACAATGTCAATGGACCTGACCGAACCCGATGCAGGCTCCGACCTTCAGTCTGTCACACTCAACGCTACATTCAGCGAGGCCGACAACTGCTGGTACCTGAATGGCGTTAAACGATTCATCACAAATGGCGATGCCGACATTCACCTAGTTTTGGCACGTTCCGAAGAAGGCACACACGACGGCCGTGGACTTTCAATGTTCATCTTCGACAAGCGCAATGGCGGGCACACCGTACGTCGCATCGAGAACAAAATGGGCATAAAGGGCTCGCCAACCTGCGAGATCGTGTTCCACAACGCAAAGGCAGAACTTTGTGGCGAACGACGTCTAGGCCTGATAAAATACGTGATGTCGCTGATGAACGGCGCGCGATTGGGCATCGCCGCGCAATCTGTCGGACTGTCGCAAGCCTGCTACTACGAAGCCCTTGCCTACGCCCGCGACCGTCAGCAGTTCGGACACCCAATAATTGAATTCAGCGCCGTTGCCGAACTAATAAAGACAATAAAGGCAAAACTCGATGCCAACCGTGCAATTCTTTATGAAACAGCACGTTTTGTCGATATGTACAAAATACTGGAAGATATTTCGAAAGAACGGAAACTAACACCCGAAGAACGCCAAGAGGCAAAGAAATACTCACGACAGGCCGACGCCTTCACACCGCTCGCCAAAGGACTGGGAAGCGAATTCGCAAACCAAAACGCCTACGACTGCATTCAGGTTCACGGCGGTTCGGGATTTATGAAGGACTACACCTGCGAACGGCTTTACCGCGACGCCCGCATCACAAGCATATACGAGGGCACGACACAACTGCAGGTTGTCGCATCCACTCGATATGTCACTACAGGATTCTACCTGAATATGATGCAAGATTATGCCACACAGCCTGTAAACGACAGCCTGCAGAAAATGCACGACACCCTGGACAAGATGACCGCCGAATATGAGGATGCCGTCAAATTCGTCACCGAAAAAGAATCGCCCGAATTTATTGAATATCACGCACGTAGATTGGTCGAAATGGCTGGATACACCATTATGGCTTACCTGCTGATGATTGACACCAACCGCGATGCAATGTTCCGCGAATCGGCCGAGACTTTCCTGAAATTCGCACGCTCGCAAAACGCTATGCGGGCAATATTCATCAAGGAATCAGACATTGCCGACATCGACACTGTCAAGAAGTTTTAAGGTGGGTTCTATAAATTGATTTCGAGAGATTTTTGAATTTTTACCGAGTAGATTTATGGACGGAAGGAGGATACAGTGCGGGCAATGTTGACGACTGACACCCATAAAGATACCGATAAAAAACAAAAAGCGCCGGAAAGTTCATATAGGCCATTATTGTAATATTTATATTTCAAACGGTGAATTTATAGAACACACCATTAGTATGAGTTTGCCTAAATGATGAGCGTGTGTTGAATATAATGCGTAAGGTTTGACGGAGTTTGCGTTTTTGCGTGGTGATATGGAAATAAAAAAGGCTACGGCAGAAAACCACCGTAGCCCAATTATCAATTGTCAATCCCGATAGCCATCGGGATAAATTATCAATTTTGTGAAACAGCCACCCGTTGTGACTTGTCGCCTGTACGGACAATGTAGATGCCTGTGTTTTGCATTGTTATCTCTGTAGAGCCGTGGTGCACCGCGTTCCGATTACTATCGGAATTACGTGCGATTAACCGACCCATTGCATCGTAAACGTAGATGTCGTCGGTGGCATTCTCGACAACTATCACGTTGTGGTGGGCGTAGATTTTTACGTCAGCGACGGCATCTGTTGAGATTGCGTCGGCCTTTTCGAAAATGGCTATCAACGTTATGTCTTCCGTCACGGTTATCGAACGCGGATTTTCAGTGTTCCCGTCGCTCCATTTTACAAAATGGTAATTTTCGGCAGGAGTTGCTGTCAGTGATGTTTGCGTGCCGTAAGCATACAAGCCCGCGCCAGACACAGTTCCGTTTTCAGCGAATGCAGTCACTTTGAGTGTATCAATAGCGAACACTGCAATCAAAGTTGTATCGGAAGTGACTTTTATTGAACGCGGATTTTCAGTGCTGTTGTCGTTCCATTTCACAAAATGGTAATGTTCGGCAGGCG
>CALCFP010000278.1 GCA_937900725.1 uncultured Bacteroidota bacterium
TTGCTCTATTATATTCGCTCTTTGTAAACATTATGTCAAGTAAATGTAAACTAATATTTTATTATTTATATTAAATAGAACACGTGTATAATTGATTTACAAAAACTTACCTTATCAACACTGATAACGTCTGTTGATTTGATTGTACAGATTGGCAGAAGTTCGTTTTCACAATTCCTCGACATATTTTTCAATCTGCCTCTTCAATACAGGAATATCTTCCGTCACAACCGACCATAGCACGTCAAAATCGACAGCAAAATAGTCGTGTACCAATATGTGACGCATCTTTTCAATCTGACTCCATGGCGTAGATTGGCGACTTTCCTTAAAATCTTTTGTCAAGTTATATACCGCCTCTCCTATTATCTGTATATTATATGCCGTGGCATGAATGCGCATTTTATCAGTCGCCATTTGCTCCATACCAACGCCATACGTATATTGCTCCACGCTATCTATAGCCGACAGAATGTGTTGCAGACGGCCTTTATCCTTAATGCTCTCTCTCATAAATAAGAATACGGTCTTTCATGGCGCTTTTTTCCGCGAACTGCAACAAATGGCCTTCCCTTACCATATCGACAGGACGGTTAAGTCTTTTTTCCAAATCAACCATCATGCCATAAAATGACAGCCCCATTTTAATGCCTGGTGAAAGTGCCACCATTATGTCTACGTCACTGGCATCATGCTCCTCATTTCGGGCAAAAGAGCCAAACACCCAAGCCTTGTCAACTGGCTTCGTCTTTAAATACTCTACAATGGTATTTGTAACGTCGGCATTCATTTTTTATTTATTTATACAACACAAAGTTATGCTTTTATTTCGCAAAAATCAACACGAAATGTGAAATGCAGTACACACAAAAAAAGCCCCGCAAACTGCGAGGCCTTGTCAATATAAATCATTATCCGTGAATCTCGTTTATATCGTAGGGTGTTTCCTGATATACGAAATAGTTCAGCCAATTGGATATCAGCAAATTGGCGTGTGAGCGCCAACGCACCATCGGTTTTTTTGTCGGATCGTCGTCAGGGAAATAGTTTTGTGGCAACTGAATGTCGAGTCCCTTCTCCTTGTCGCGGAAATACTCGTTGGCCAATGTGTCGGGCGCATATTCTGGATGACCGAACATAAAGAATTCGTTGCGATCGACACTTTTCACGAGACATACATCGTCGTCGGTCGATTTTGACAGCACCGTAAGTTTCTTTTCCTTCAGCACATCGTCCATATGCACTTCGACGTGTCGGCTGAACGGCACATAGAATTCATCGTCAAAACCACGGAATATCGGATTCATCTTGTCGCAGACAACGTGCTTGAATACGCCGAAACGCTTTTGTGGCAAAGTGTATTTCTGTATGCCGTAGTAGTAGTACATTGCGGCAAAGGCGCCCCAACAGATGAAAAATTTCGAAGTGACGTTGGTTCGAGCCCAGTCAAGTATCTCCTTTATTTCATTCCAATACAGGACATCCTCATACTCAACAAAATCCAATGGTGCACCATTTATTATCAAGCCGTCATACCGATTCTTCTTTATTTCTGAAAAATCGATGTAAAAAGCCTTCATATGCTCAATTGGTGTGTTCTTTGACGTATGGCTTTTTAGTTTGATGAACTCCAACTCTATTTGCAATGGCGTGTTCGACAGCAAACGCACAAAATCGGTTTCTGCTGTTATCTTCAACGGCATCAAGTTCAAAAACGCAATCTTTAGAGGCCTGATATCCTGCGAAGATGCTCGTTTTGTGTCAATTACAAAAATATTCTCTTTTTTGAGAGTCTCTATTGCTGGTAATTTATCTGGAATGTTCAATGGCATCTCATTCTGTTTTTTTAAGTGCGCAAAAATAGACAAATCCTATCGAAAGGCAAAAAAAGAAACAAGGCCACCTGCAAACGCAAGCAGCCTTGTCGCTATGAAAAAACAATTACTTGCGATTCTTCTCAAACGCAATGGTCTTGTCTTGCACCGACAACAGATAATCTATGTCGTCTAGTCCGTTGACAAGGCAGTGTTTCTTGTAACCGTTTATGTCGAATTTTTCCGAATGGCCTGTAGCCTCGTTTGTAACGGTCTGGTTCGGAAGATCGACAGTGACCATTGTCTGCGGATCTTTCTCAATGGATGCAAAAAGTTCCAATTGGAACTCACGACTGACAATAACTGGCAACACAAAGCAGTTGAGCAAGTTGTTGCGGTGAATATCGGCAAAACTTGACGATATCACCACACGAATGCCATAGCCTGCTATTGCCCATGCGGCATGCTCACGGCTCGAACCTGAACCCCAATTCTGACCACCGACCACAATCTCGTGGACACCCTCGCGAGGTGCTTCAGAGAACTCTGGCTTGTTCATCACAAAATCAGCAACTGGCTCGTTTTTGGCATTATACCTCAAATCGTGCATGAATGCCTCGCCGTAGAATTTTGGGTCGCGGGTGGTAAATGCAAGATAACGTGCAGGAATAATGTTATCTGTATTGTTGTTGTCAATTGCAATAGGAATGCAAGTTGACTTAATTATATTAAATTTTTTACTCATAGTCATTCTATATTTAAAACTGCACTTAACTTACAATTTACGTGGGTCAGTGACAACTCCTGTAAGGGCTGAAGCGGCGACAACCAATGGCGAAGCCAAGATTGTGCGGGCACCTGGTCCTTGACGGCCGACGAAGTTGCGGTTCGACGTCGATATCGCCAACTTGCCTGCAGGAACCTTGTCTGGATTCATTGCCAAGCACGATGAGCACGAAGGCAGACGTAACTCGAATCCTGCCTCCTCCAATATTTTGTCGATGCCTTCGTCGATAACTTGCTTGCGGACAGCCCACGAGCCTGGAACCAACCAAGCCACAACGTTTGGCGATTTCTTCTTGCCCTTTACTATTGATGCGAATGCACGGAAATCCTCGATACGTCCGTTGGTGCAAGCGCCAAGGAAGCAGTAGTCGACAGGATGTCCTTCAAGTTTCTCGCCTGGCTTGAACTGCATATAGTCGAGTTGCGACATTAGTTGGGCAACCTCGGCATCATTCATTCCGTCAAGCGTAGGTATTGTCTCGTCGATTGCAATGCCTGCACCTGGATTTGTTCCATAGGTGATGCGTGGCTTGATGTCTTCGGCACGATATGTGACTTCCTTGTCGAACACGGCGTCATCGTCGCTCTTGAGTGTCTTCCAATAAGCCAAGGCCTTGTCCCAATCGGCACCCTTTGGCGCATATTCGCGACCTTTCAGGTAAGCGAAAGTGGTCTCGTCTGGAGCAATTATGCCTGCACGCGAACCCATCTCTATTGACAGGTTTGACAATGTCAGACGGCCTTCCATCGACAAGCTGCGGATGGCGCTGCCGGTGAACTCCATGGCCTTGTACAGAGCGCCGTC
>CALCFP010000279.1 GCA_937900725.1 uncultured Bacteroidota bacterium
CATGTGACTGGCGATATTGAATACCGCGACTACGTTGCTCCTGACACTTTGCCTGTTGATGTTTATGTGCATTGTGAGTATAATACTGTTGCTGGTAAGTATGAATATACTGGTTATTGCATGTTTTTTGAATATTTGTTCCAAGATTATTCTTTTGAAGATGATTTCTATGAAATAGAGGGTGGCGAAATAGATGAAGATTCTGTTGAAATATATACTGAAGAATCTGCGATACGGTGCGAATTTAAACTGGAAGACGCCACTCCTGGCACGCGAAATATCACTTTGTTGCGTAAAGTTGGAAATAATGTGACGCCAGTAGATATAGCAATACATTATTATCCTGTTTTAAAAATCATAGAGGCTACTGACATTTATTTCAAGCGTAACGCCGATGGAAAATTCGAAGGAGAATTTGAATATAATGTTGGAAAATCATTTGGGAATATAAAAATCAATGAGTTTGAAGAACAAGAACAAAATGGCGCTCGGTTCAGCATGATGAATGATAGCGTGCTTTCTGTAAGATATTCGTTTGGTGAGGAAGAACCTTATTATGGAACATATAATTTGGTTGTGAACGCTACCGACAAAGACTATGGAACTGGACCATTCGGATTAAAAATTCTATACTACATTGTTGATACTTTGCCAGATGTTGATTGCTATTTGGCTTGCAAATACGTGTATTCCGTTGAAGAGTGGGAGGACCCATCGACTCTAAATAAATATTGCGGGGAAATGAATATTTCTAACTTGTGGTTGAACCATTTTGCATC
Organism: uncultured Bacteroidota bacterium; assembly: GCA_937900725.1. GTDB lineage: Bacteria > Bacteroidota > Bacteroidia > Bacteroidales > SZUA-534 > RUG13583. The sequence continues at coordinate 780 of CALCFP010000279.1, forward strand.
AGGTACAAGCTACGAATGGGAAATAAGTAGCGCTAATAATAGTTGCCAATATGATGATTGGGGAAATCTAATAGCGATAAGAGACGGAAATTTCTCTTTTAACTCTTTTAATTATGATGATTTTAAAATTTCAGATAAGTTTGAAGCACCTGGCGAAAAACTCCGGACTATAACAATAGAAGGATATGATTCTGAAGGAGTGGGACGACCGGCATTAGTCAATCTGAACATTAGAAGTGTAACTGTCGATTATTCAACTAAAGTATTCTGTAATGTAAATAGCGACAGCACTGCATATACAGGCCATTTTCCAATCGATTTGGATGCTATGAACAATGCTCTAGGTCCAGTGCAAAATCCTGTTTGGACATTGGAGTCAGATTATGACGGAATTACACTTGACGCAACAGCTGGGAATGTCAATTACACCGGATATTATCCACGTTACAATGGCAAACTAGAACAGAATATTTTCACACTGAAGCGCAATGATGGTAAAAGCCTGAAATTCGCTCTTGATGTCAGTATTGTCCAAGCATTACCAGGTGCCGATCTTACAGTATATTGTACTCCAAATAGTCAGGGTGGGTATAGTTGTGATATGCAAATAGTTCCAGCTCAATTGGTGGAAATTGACGACTATGATCATTCGAAATTTATAGGTTATTACCCCAAAGATGGGGATTATTACCAGACATCACTTATGGATATTAATGTTGAGACGGATGATTATAAGGCAGAAATAAAGGGCGATTATCAAAGTATTACATTTGCCGTTACAATAAAAGGTGAAGCTGAAGTTAATATGCCTTTGTTTATTACTGATGAAAGCAAGCAAATTGGTAAAGTGAATTTCAAATTTGTGAAGTCAGAACAGATTCCATCTGTGGATTCAACTTTTTCTATTACTAATGCCGATTATAAGCAATCATATTCACAATATCATATTTATATAGGTGATTCGCTGATATCAACTTATAGTGAATATCATATATTTGAGGAGGATGTGGAATATTGCTATGTTATCCCAAATAATCAAGATGTTGTAGGTATTGGAACGGTCAATAATAAATCTATAGACCAATTTTCGTGGTATATGAAAGATGGGGATGAATGGGTTGTTTGTGAAAAAGAATTAGACCAACCTTGGGATATTTTTGTGGAAAGTCATTATGAATATTTGTGGGATTGTTATTATTATTTGAAATACCGCACTTATTGTGCTGCTTGGAATTTCCATAGAAATAATAAAATACTCCTTCATAGTTATGCAGTACAAAAAACAGTTTGCGGTTGGTTAATAGATGAAAAGGACGATAATTATCGTGCACTTCAGATAGATGAACGTGTTTATGAGTTGAAATCGAGGGAATACGATACCGATGGCGGTTTCGATAAAGGTAAATATAGTGGTGCGTTTGAAAAATGGAAGAATTTGAATCAGTAACGTTTTCGTCATAATTCAACAAATAAAAGGGCCTCTTGAGGCCCTTTTTTGTTGGCTTTGTGAAAACGGAATTTGTATTGTGGAATCCTAAACTGTGTTTTTCGCGCTTTCAACTTTCAAAGTCACAATATCTTTGCCGAATTGCAATTGTCTTTGTCAAAATCATATATTTGTCACAAAAAGTCGAACTATGAAATCAATGATGTTTCTTGGAGGTTTAGGCGCTACGGAAATAGTAGTGATTGCCATTGTTGTACTATTGCTATTTGGCGGCAAGAAGATACCGGAGTTGATGCGAGGCTTGGGCAAGGGCGTACGCAGTTTCAAGGAAGGCTTGAACGACAACGGCACTAACGAGCCAAATAATTCAACAAATGCCGACGAGTCGGGAAAATAACAGCCCGCTTACCTTTTGGGACCATCTCGACGCATTGCGCGGAAGCATAGTGCGGATAATAGTGTCGGTGCTGTCGTTGGGCATTGTGGCGTTTGCTTTCAAGGACTTGCTGTTCAAGTTGCTGTTTGCGCCAAAATATTCAAGTTTTGTAACTTACAGGCTTTTCAGCAGTTTGCTGGGCGCAGATGCTGGCGGTTTCTCTGTCGATCTAATCAATACAGGCCTGGCCCAACAGTTTATGGTTCATATGAAAGCCTCGTTTGCCGTAGGCGCGTTGCTCGCATCGCCTTATATAGTGTATGTCTGCTTCAAATTCATAGCGCCTGCGCTGTATGCCGACGAACATCGCACAGCCGTGCGTTTGGTGTTGGGCGGATACGTAATGTTTCTGTCAGGTGTGGCGTTGAACTATTTTCTTGTCTTCCCGCTTACATTCCGTTTCCTGGGCACATATCAGGTGAGCGACGAGGTCCGTAATCTCATTTCGCTCGATTCGTATATGAGCACATTGCTTCTGCTCTCGTTTATGATGGGCCTGATGTTTGAAATACCGGTATTGTCGTGGCTGCTGGCAAGGATAGGTTTGCTCAAAGCCGATTTTATGCGCAAATACCGCCGTCACGCCATAGTGGTCATCCTCATAGTCTCGGCTGTGATAACCCCTACAGCCGATGCTTTCACACTTGCTGTAGTGTCGTTGCCAATCTATCTGCTTTACGAGTTGAGCATTTGTCTGGTCAGTCATTCGGGCTGAGACAATCATTCGCTTCCCTCATCTGGATTCCAGCAACAGGTCGCAACCTCAAATTCCGTACGTCAGTCGTTGCAAAACACCAACCGTAAAAAACCACTTTCAACTTTTATATAATAGAGTTACTTTCGCAAAATTTCCATATTTGGAGCAAAGTCAATATTTACTAACAGAAATGGCGGGATATTTATGCAGCGACAACCGCAAGGTGACGACATTGCGGCTTGTTGAAATGAAAAGACAGGGCGAGAAGATATCGATGCTTACGGCCTATGATTACACTACCGCGCAGATACTCGACGGCGCAGGCCTCGATGTAATCCTGGTAGGCGACAGCGCATCGAATGTTATGGTTGGCAACACCACGACAGTGCCAATGACGCTCGACAAAATGATAATATTCGGGCAGGCGGTAGCGCGTGGCGTCAAACGTGCGTTGGTGGTTGTCGATATGCCGTTTGGCACATATCAGGTTGACGAGATTTCGGCCGTGGAGAATGCTATTAAGATTATGCAGGCTACAGGAGCCGATTCAGTAAAACTTGAGGGAGGCGAGTCCGTCATCCCGATGGTGAAAAAAATCATTGCGGCTGGAATACCAGTAATGGGGCATCTTGGCCTTACGCCACAAAGCATTAATGCATTCGGCACCTATGCCGTGCGCGCAAAGGATGAGGCCGAAGCCGAAAAACTTGTTAAGGACGCTCATTTGCTCGAAAATGCAGGATGTTTCGCCGTAGTGCTCGAAAAAATTCCCGCAAAACTCGCCGAGCGTGT
>CALCFP010000280.1 GCA_937900725.1 uncultured Bacteroidota bacterium
GAAGCCGAAATTGTTTCAGAAAACAACGACGAACTGCATATTCTGGTTCCGCCATACCGTGTCGATGTTCAGCGCGAGTGCGACGTAATTGAGGACATTCTGCGCATCTACGGCTACAACACCGTAAAAATAAGCGAGAATGTAAACTCGACATTGGCCTACGAGCCAAAGCCAAACGTCACCAAGATGCGCAACCTGATAGCAGAATCACTTGTTGGCGCAGGATATAACGAGATAATGTGCAACTCGCTGACCAAAGGCGCATATTATATTGACAATGACGCACATAACGAAGCAAATTCCGTAAAGATACTGAATCCGCTTAGCCAAGAACTGAACGTTATGCGCCAAACACTGCTTTACGGGGCACTCGAAACCGTGGCATTCAACACCAACCGTCAGAACAGCGACCTGAAACTGTTCGACTTCGGCAACTGCTACTACTACAACCCGACAGAAAGCGAGAATCCGCACGACGCATACAGCGAATCGGAGAAACTGAGCCTTTTGGCAACAGGATTCGCAAATGGCGAATCGTGGACAGCAAAACAGTCGCAGGCAAGTTTCTACGGCATAAAGGCAATGGTTGAGCAGATTTTGGACAAACTCGGCATCGACCTTAAAAAAGTCAGCCAGGAAACATTCTCAAATACCATATTCAGCGAAGGCCTGCGTCTCATTTACGCACAAAAGACCATTGCAGAACTTGGCATTATATCGAAAAAAGTCCGCAAAGGAAACGACATAAAAGCCGATGTCTATTTTGCAGAAATTGAATGGACTGCAGTAATGAAATCCATCAAAAAGCACAAGATAACATTCACCGAAATATCGAAATTCCCTGAAGTCCGTCGCGACCTTTCGCTTCTGATAGACAAGTCCGTAACGTTTGATGCGATAAAGAAGGTTGTCCAAAAAGCCGAGAAACGACTGATAAGGAACGTATCGCTATTTGACGTGTATGAAGGCGACAAGTTGGCCGAAGGCAAGAAATCATACGCCATCAGCATCATTCTGCAAGACGAGGAGAAAACTCTGAACGACAAGCAGATTGACAAGATAATGGAGCAAATCATAAAATCACTTGACAACGAGATTGGCGCAAAAATCAGATAAAGTGGATTCAACCTCAAAAATAGAAATCATTCAGGGCGACATCACAGAACTCAGTATAGACGCAATAGTGAACGCCGCCAACAACTCGCTTCTGGGCGGAGGTGGCGTCGACGGTGCAATACACAGGTCCGCAGGTCCGCAACTGGTTGAAGAATGCGCCAAACTGAATGGTTGCCATACAGGCGATGCCAAGATTACCAAAGGCTACAACCTGCCTGCCAAATTTGTGATACACACGATAGGTCCAGTATGGTTCGGTGGCAATGACGGAGAGCCTCAGAAACTTGCCAACTGCTACAAGAAATCGATGTTTCTTGCCAACGAGAACCACTTACAAACGGTGGCTTTTCCCGCAATTAGCACTGGTGTGTACGGCTATCCAAAAGAGCCCGCCGCACAAATAGCAATAAATCAAGTCATTGAATGTCTCGAAAAATATCCCGACATCAAAAAGGTAACTTTTGTTCTTTTTGACAAAGAAAATTTCGATATTTACACATCATTTTTATCGAAACTAAAATAAAGGAATCTTGAACTCTCTAAAATTTGATAGTACAGAAGATACGCCTGAGGTAATGATAGATGCCGACTTGTGCATTTTCATCATTAGCGGTTGCTCCACCCCAGAGAACGCACTTGCGACATACAAGCCTGTAATAGAATGGATTGCGAATCCTGATTGCACGCTAAACAATTGCCAATGTAAATTCTTCTTCAAATATCTCTGCATAAGATGGTTTATTCATTTCTTCCCACATATAATCAAGTATATATTCAGTTGCTTTTTTATGAAGGGGTTTGTTATCATTACCACATTTTGGTGAGTATATACATGATGGACAGCCGTCTTCACATTCACAGGTTTTTAAGAGTTTTCTTGTTGAATTTGTGAGGTTTTTAAAGACTTCTATTGCTTTTTCTGTGATTCCAATTCCACCTTCGTAAGCATCGTAAATGAAAATGGTTGCTTCTTGAGTGTCTTTGTGGTAGTTTGTACTCATTCCACCAATATCAAATCTATCACAGGTTACATGAAGTGGGAAAAGTCCAATAAGTGAGTGTTCTACTCCATGAAGACCACCTGCATAAACGTCTTTTTCATCAAAAAGCTCTTCTAATTTATCTTTAATTCCAGTTGGTACAGTGAACCAAAGTCCTTTTGTTTTGAATTTAAGAGGTTCTAAATCAAGAGGATATGTTCCAATAACTTTTGAGAATTCCATTCTTTTATATTTAAAGTAGTCTTCTTCTACCTCTAATTCTCCAAAATGAACAGTAAAATTACCAATTTTTTCTTTTTTAATCTTTTTAGTAATTTTAATATCTGTTTTACTAAGTGCAAGAGTATGTGATTTCACTGATCTTTTTATAACATTAATATAATGAGTTTTGAAATTAACATTAGTTACAATGTAAGTTTGAGCTTTATTTATTAAAATAGCTCCCTCATGGGCTTCTCTATACATTTGTGACCTTTCAATTCTTTCAACTACCTTGTTTCCACACATAATTGTGAATATTTCATTAGAGATTTGGTCAAGTGAAAAGT
>CALCFP010000281.1 GCA_937900725.1 uncultured Bacteroidota bacterium
CCCGAAACTCAACTGTTTCAACCGCAAAATCGACTCTCTTTTCGACTCCGAAAAGAATCATCCACAAAAACTTGTCATTTTCTCCGAAGCAATATCAACCACTGAAGCCATTGGCAAGGCTGTAGAAGATGCTGGTTACAGAACGCTAATCATTACAGCCAAAAACCGTGACTTTATGGAACAGACCATACGTGAAAACTTCGATGCCAACTACGACAAGAGCAAGCAGAAAAACGATTACAATGTAATAATTACAACCGAGGTTTTGGCTGAAGGCATCAACTTGCACAGGGCTAACACTATTCTCAACTACGATACGCCGTGGAACGCCACAAGGCTTATACAGCGCATTGGCCGTGTCAACCGCATAGGCTCTACCGAAAAAAACGTGTATGTATATAATTTCTATCCTTCGGCCGAAGGCGACCAGACTATCAACCTCGTGCAAACGGCATACTCTAAACTACAGTCGTTCCACACTATGTTTGGCGAGGATAGCAAGGTTTTCAGCGACGAGGAAGAATTGTCGCACAACGATTTGAACAAACTCATTGACGGTGATGAATCGCCTTATCAGTCTTTCGTAAACGAACTGAAAGAATACCAGCAACAGAATCCTGAACGCTTCTCTTTCATTGCTTCAAAGTCTGACAACCTGCAAACCTCATTCAACTCGGACAACGGCAAGGGCTCTTATTGCCTTGTCAAGATTGAGGGAGTTGATTATGGTGGCGTCTATGTTTATGTCGATGCCGATGGCAAGGCTGAAACTCATTCCTGCATCGAGGTCCTGAAGCAATGCAAATGTACGCCCGACACCGTGGCTGTAGATTCAATACAGGATTTTTCAAAAATTGAAGAATCCGCCATTTACGCATACAACGTCTTGACAAGCAAACAGCATAAGCCTACAGGCAAGGCAAAGATTTTTGACGAGGCAAAGGCTATTATCCGCCGTTTAATCAACGACACGCCTGATGTTGATGCCGAATCAAAGAAACTGCTCGATTTTGCAAGCAAACTTGTAAACAAGTGCAACAACAGCATAGCAAAGAAAATAATTGCCATTGACAAGGAACTGAATTCCCCGCAACTTGAGCTTATGCCGTTAAATGTCAACGATATTATTAAAAACGAACTCAACAATATTGGTACGCAAGTCGCACAAAAGCACGGCGAACCGTACGTTTTCATATCTGTCAACAAACAATAGCAAATGGAACAGAAAGACTTTCAGGCTTATTTTGCCTCCGACTACAAGGGTGTCGAGTCTCTTTTGAACGAAATACTGCTACCTGTATTTGGTAATGATTTCGTTAAAGGTTACGACACTTTGACTGACGACCCTGTCATTAAGGAAAAAGCGTCTTACGCAAACATTGATAGCATCCGCCACGCTGGCGATATTCATTCTTTAGGTTTCGACATCAAGGTTTACGATGTCACCCTCTGCGACAACTGCAAGATTGAACGTTCCCGCCAAGGCATTCAATCTGTAATACGTCAATTCATAAATAGGTTTGAAAGCGCCTTTATGGTGTTCCATTACCAAAAACCCAAAGGCCGTTTGTGGCGTCTGTCGTATGTCGAGAAACTGGCTACGGCAAAAGAATCCACTTCGGCAAAACGCTATACCTACATTTGTGGCGCTGGCTCACCTTGCCGTACCATTGCCGAAAGGTTTCATCGCCTGCAATCGGTCGATAAAACCGCAAAGGCTCTGCTCGATGCTTTCTCTGTAGAATCGTTGAGCGACGAGTTCTTTGCCAAATACAAAGCCATTTACGCAAACTTTGTTCAGTACATCACTGGCAAACGTGTCGTAAAAGTTGGAGGCGCCTGGGAAGAAAAACCAATACACGAGCCAAACAGCAAGATTTACGACGCCTTTGACCAAGACGACAAGCGCATCCGCGACTACATAAAAAAGACAATGGGCCGTGTCACGTTCCTCTACTTCCTTCAGCGCAAAGGCTGGCTGAATGGCGACCCTTGCTTTATGCAGAAACTGTTCGCCGATTCTAAATATCAGGATGATTTTCTCGACCGCGTACTCGAGCCTTTGTTCTATACCATTCTGAATACCGACACGCCCGCCCCCAAGAATGCTTTTCTGAAACACAACAAGGGAATTAACAGCACCAAGGAAGTTGAGTGGGACATTGATTTGCTTGACGATTGGAAAAACATCCCGTTCCTCAACGGCGGTCTGTTTGAGCGTGACGAGAACGACATTGTGCGCACGCAATTCCCAAAGGAGTTCTTCCATAACGGAAATTCTGCCGATAATTTCATCAACAGCCTACCTGTTGCCGAATACGATTGGAAAATGG
>CALCFP010000282.1 GCA_937900725.1 uncultured Bacteroidota bacterium
CTTTTTTGCCAATCCATTGATTATGAAGAATAATCCTTGTCCGAACTCTTCTTTGTAAAGAAAAAACGGCTTGCTTATTTGTGGAACAAAATCAGATGCCCGTACAATAGGGCCTGCAACGAGTTGCGGGAAAAATGTGAGGTAAAAGCCGAAATCGAATATGTTTTCAAGTGGCTTGATTTTATTTCTGTAAATATCGACAATGTAGCTTATTGCTTGAAAAGTGTAGAATGAGATTCCAACTGGTAATATTATGTCAGATGCGGTTGCCGATGCGGTGAATATTGCCTTTATGCTGTCGCCAAGCCAGTCGTGGACACCAATGTTTGTGCCTGTTAACTGCGATACCCAGCATATTATTAAATATGTGTATTTATAATACACGAGCCATAATATATTGTAGAAAATGCCAAATACGAGCCAGCGTTTGTGGTGTCCATTGTCTGATTTTGCAATTTGTTTGCCAATCAGGTAGTTCGCGGCCACCGACGTCAGCAATAATACAAAATACAGTCCGCTTGATTTGTAGTAGAAGAAAATGCTTGTGGCAAAAAGCCACACGTTTCGCCATTTTATTTGTTTGTGTATTAGGCAAAAGAATGCAAAGACAATCGTAAAGAACAACCAAAATGACGGCCGTGTGAAGAGTAGCGGATGATTGATATTATATTGAAACCACGAAAGGTCAGTAAGGGACATCATTTATTTTATTTTCAAAATGTCGGTTTTAAGGAACATCCTTTTAGTATTGCATTGAAAAGCAGATGAGCTTGCAGTTCGTAACCTTCTTTTGTAAAGTGTATGTAATCGCTTCTCATCAAGCCAGATTCGAACCATGCGTCAACATTTTCGGCGTTTCCCATTATTGCATTGAAATCCCAAATGGCACATTTCATTTGCTTGCCTACTTTGACAATGGTTTCTGCGCAAATATGCGCATTTTGATTGTACAATTCACCGTTTATCTTGTTGTTGCCAGGTGTTGTAAGCAGAATATTGTTGCAAATGCCTTCTTTTTGTATAATTATTATAAACCTATTACGGAGTCTGTATTTACTGAATCTGAAAATGATCTTCAAAATGTTCTTTTTGTATTGATTCTATGAGTTTGGAAAGTTGATTTTCAAACTTTTCGCTATTGAAATTTTGTCCGTAAGAGTCGTTTGTCCCGAGTGAAATTATCACCAGGTCAGGATTGAGCGATTTCAGTTGCGGAATGAATTTTTCGCATTTCAGGTATGATGATACTCGCGCCCCGTTTACGCCAATAGTGTGGTATTCAATGCCTTTGCCAGTTGTCAGGGACAGGCCTTGCAGTATAAAACTGTCGCCTTTGCTTTTGATGCGTTTCCCTTGAATGGGCATCTTGTTGAATGTAAATGCAATGGAATCAACAATGGTGTCAAGTTTCCATATTATGCTTTGCGATTCAACGTCAATTGTGGCAAGTCTGTTTGTGGAAGTGTCGCCGTATAGTGTCGGCCAAAGCCCCATTTTGTCCAAGTCAGTGAACAACTGTATCCTGTTCCCGCCATAGCCAGGTAGTTCGTCATTGTCAGTACATATGTATAATGTAGATGTCGTGTCTGATGTCGTAATCGTGATACCGGAAATGCCAATGTTTTCGCATTGTTTGTCAATGCATTTTGAATTAGTCCAGTTGCCCGAATATCCAATTTTGTAGTTTGACGGATTGTTCGTGCCAGCCACCGTGTACGGAAATATTAGCCCTCGCGATGGACGGCTGTGGTTGAATTCCTGATGAAGGCATCGGCGTAGTTCGCCAGAAAAGAAATCGGCTTGCAGGTGCGAGTCGCCAATGTGGACAAAACTCACTTTTGTTGTATCCGATTCGGCGCACGAACAAAGACTTTTCTGGAACAATAACCATTGCGTACTATCATAGACATCAATCTTGTTTTTCCCGTAGTCTATGAGTCCGAGACTGTCAGCATAGTTTTCCCATACTTGTGCCGAAGCCAGGTTCGCGTTCAAGATGGTAATTGTCAATGTTAGGATTCGTAATGGCATTTTGATATAAAAATCGTCTAAAAGTAACGTTTTTGGTTATTTATCGTGTTTTTTGTGAATAATTCCACCCAACTTGCAAAAACTTCGCATTCCTTTTCAGTATTAGTCTGTATTTTTACATGTTTAATAATCTGCTTTTGAGAATTGAAAACAAAAATAATATGTCAATCATTGATTTAAGAAAAAGAATGACGCAGGGCGCGTTGTATGTTTCGTTGTGTCTTGTCTCTTTCCCGCTTGCGGCTCAAGTTGGCTTCGAGCGTCAGTCCGATGCCGATTTCAGCCTTTCGGGAACAAAAATTGTTGTCGACCAGAATGATTTTTCTGGCGTTCGGCGCATAGCCGACATCTTTGCCGACGACATCAACCGTGTCACAGGCCAGAAGCCTGAAGTTGTGGACGCTGTGTCGGGACTTCCGCAGGCGGTCATTGTCGGAACCATAGGCAAAAGTTCACTCATCGACCAACTTGCAAAGTCAAAGAAGATTGACGTGGGCAAAGTCCGCAACCAATGTGAATCATCATTGATACAGATAGTTGAAAATCCTGTCAAAGGTGTCGGCCGAGCACTCGTAATTGCAGGCTCCGACAAGCGTGGCACAATGTACGGAATGTTCCATCTGTCGAAATTGATGGGCGTGTCGCCGTGGTATTTTTGGGCCGATGTGCCAACGCCTCACCACGACAGCATTTTCGTGACCGAGAGCAAGATTGTGCTCGATTCGCCTAAAGTCAGATATCGTGGCATCTTCCTGAACGACGAGGCTCCGTGCCTTACCACCTGGGTTAAGAACACCTACGGCACCGATTTTGGCGACCATAATTTCTACGCCGATGTGTTTGAACTCATACTTCGCCTGCGTGGCAATTTTATGTGGCCTGCAATGTGGGGGTGGGCTTTCTATGCCGACGATGCTGAAAACAGCCGTACGGCCGACGAGTACGGCATTGTTATGGGAACATCGCATCACGAGCCAATGGCGCGCAACCATCAGGAGTGGGCGCGTCACCGTGACGAGTACGGCATTTGGGATTACCCATCGAATCAGCAGGTTATCGACAAGTTTTTCCGCGAGGGAATAGAGCGGTCCAAGGATAACGAGGACCTTGTCACCATTGGTATGCGCGGCGACGGCGATACCGCTTTGGGCGGTAAGGAAGGCCACGACGACGAGTATGTTTCCGACGATGAGCGCAACAAGGCCTTGCTTGAAAAGATTATCGCCAACCAGCGCCAGATTATTGCCGACGTCACTGGCAAGCCTGCCGAACAGCGCCAGCAGGTTTGGGCATTGTATAAGGAAGTGCAGAAATTCTACGATATGGGCCTGCGCGTCCCTGACGACGTCATCATCCTGTTGAGCGACGACAATTGGGGCGACGTCCGCAAACTGCCTACAGCCAAGGAGCGTGAGCATAAAGGCGGATACGGAATATATTATCACGTTGATTACGTTGGCGCGCCACGTAATTCCAAATGGCTGAACATTACGCCAATACAAAATATGTGGGAGCAACTTCAACTCACTTACGCTTATGGTGGCGATAAACTTTGGGTGCTCAATGTCGGCGACCTCAAGCCGATGGAATATCCAATCAGCCTGTTCCTTGACATAGCCAACAATCCTGACGCGTTTACGGCCGACAATCTGCTTGACCACACCAGGCGATTCTGCGCCGAGCAGTTTGGCGAGCCGCAGGCCGACGAGGCATCCCGCATCCTCAACCTATACAGCAAGTACAGCGGGCGAACCACAGCCGAAATGATGGATTGCCGTACTTTCGACCTTGCCAGCGGCGAGTTTAAGCAGGCTGTCGACGAATTCTGCAAACTCGAGGCCGAGGCCTTGCGCCAATACATTTCATTGCCTGCCGAATATCGCGATGCGTATAAGCAGGTCATATTGTTCCCTGTTCAGGCTCTCGCCAATATTTACGAGATGTATTACGCACAGGCAATGAACCTTGAACTTTACCGCCGTGGCGATGCTATGGCCAATGTCTGGGCCGACAAGGTCGAGGCCTGCTTCAATCGCGATGCCGAACTCTGCCGTGATTACAACAAGGTTATGGCTAATGGCAAATGGGACGGAATGATGATTCAGAAGCACATAGGCTACACCAATTGGAACGACAATTTCCCTGCCGACCGTATGCCGCGTGTTTCGCGCATCGACAGTGCCGTGAGTGGCGGATTCGGATTTACGGCAATTGAAGCGGAACACTATTTTGAGGCAAGGCCTGCCAGCCAAACCGATTGGACCACAATCCCACATATGGGGCGCACGTTGAGCGGAGTGGCTCTTATGCCTTACACCGTATCGCCCGAAGGCGCAACACTGACATATAAAATTCAGTTGCCCGAAGGAACCGAAAAAGTGAAGGTACACGTTGTGGTTAAATCCACACTTGCTTTCAACAATGCAGGTCACCATTACACTGTCGCATTGAACGGTGACGAGCCGAAGAATGTGTTCTTCAACGAACGTCTCAACGAGGATCCGCAGAATTGTTATTCGGTTTATTATCCTACTGTGGCGCGTCGTGTAGTTGAAAGCGTGGTTGAGGTTGATGCCAAGGAAGGCTGGAACGAGTTGGCCATTTCCCCGCTCGATCCTGGAATTGTTTTCGAGAAGGTGGTTGTCGATTACGGAGGCTATACCCCGCAGTTCCTGTTCGGTGCCGAATCGCATTATTCAAAATAGCATAGTGAAATATCTGTTTTCAAGGCGAAAGAGTCATCTTTCGCCTTTTTTCGTTTCCATATTCATCGTTTCCCTGTGGAAACTATATATTCCCATATAAAAAGATATCACTTTTGATTGAAAAATTCAGATAACTTTGCGCTTGTTCGAATGCGGGCAATGTAAGGTCAAAAATTGAAGAAATGGAAATTCAGGTTGAACTGCTTCTTTTGGTAATATCCATATTGTTTTTCGTGAGCATCTTGGTCGGAAGAGCCAGTAGCCGATTCGGTGTGCCAATATTGTTACTCTTTTTAGGAGTAGGAATGCTGTTCGGTTGCGATGGCATCGGCATCGAGTTCGATAATTACAATTTGGCGCAAGCCATTGGCACTGTGACACTTTGTATAATATTATTCTCTGGCGGAATGGATACCAAATCGATGATATTCGTCCTGTCATTGTGCCAGGAATCATACTTGCCACAGTGGGAGTCTTGCTTACGGCTATCTTGACAGGCTTTGCCATTTGGTGGATTCTTGGCATGACAATGGAGTCGGCATGCATAGGCTTTTTTGCATCTTTTCTGCTCGCGTCCACAATGTCTTCAACCGATTCGGCATCGGTGTTCTCAATTTTGCGTTCAAAGGGTTTAAACTTGAAGAACAACTTGCGTCCCACACTTGAACTGGAGAGCGGAAGCAACGATCCAATGGCCTATGTGCTTACAATCACACTTATAGGACTTGTCAATTCAGAAATGGAGCCATCTTATTTAATGGCTTTCCTTTCAGTGCTGATGCAGTTGGTTATTGGCGGCGCCGTTGGTTTCCTGCTTGGCAAGGCATTGGTTATCATTATTAATAAGTTGAAGATGGAAAATGCCACTCTTTATCCTATATTGGTCCTGACGTTCTGCATTTTCATCTTTTCATCTACATTTTACTTAAGTGGCAATAGTTATCTTGCAGTTTATGTCGGCGGTTTGGTTATTGGAAATTCCAAATTTGCACACAAGCGTTCAACAACTAACTTTTTCGAAGGCCTTACATGGTTGAGTCAGTTATGTCTATTTCTCACGCTTGGTTTGCTGGTCAATCCGTCGGAACTTAAGCCGATAATCATACCTGGGCTTCTAATCAGTTGTGTGATGATTTTTGTTACTCGGCCACTCAGTGTATTCCTGTCGTTGATGCCATTTCGCAAGTTCAAGTTCAGCGACAAGACCTTCATATCTTGGGTGGGCTTGCGTGGCGCCGTGCCTATCATTTTTGCCATACTCACTTTGGCAAATGACGTGCCTCATTCAAGGTTGATATTCAATATAGTGTTCTTCTGTACATTAGTGTCATTGATCCTGCAGGGAACAACATTGCCGTTTGTCGCAAAACGTCTTGGTGTGGCAAAGGCGCCTGGAAAGGAACTCAAGCCCGAAAATTTCGACATCGATTTTCCAGAAGAAATAAAGTCGGCAACGTCGGAGATTCTTATCACTTCAAATATCTTGAGCAACGGGGCGCGACTAATGGATTTGGGAATGCCAGAAAAAACGTTGGTTATAATGGTCAAACGTAATGAAAGATATTTTGTGCCTACAGGAAGAACTCCGCTTATGGTTGGGGATAAGTTGTTGGTTATTACCGACAATAACGATGCCTTAGCCGAAACGTACAAAAAGATGGGCATTGTTAGTTAGTTATGTTTATCATTGTCGAATAATTTTGAAATAGGCAACGGAATGGAATTGAAGCGGAATTTTGTAAGCAATGGTCTAAAAATCAATTCGTTTACTGACATTGAGCCTTACTACGTCCAACTTCTTGAACGGCCTTTGAAAACCGACAAGCAGGTGTGGCAATGGCTTCTCGACTGGAGCGAACTCGACAGCATTGTCGAGGAAGACTACGCTTGGCGCTATATAAAATCTACTTGCAACACAGCCGATAAGGAAGCTGAAAGTGCTTTTGAGACATTTGTCTCTGAAATTGAGCCACAAATATCAATCGTGACTAATAAGTTGAACAAAAGATTCTTGTCGGATGATGTTCAGCGCCATATCGACAAGGCCCGTTTGTTCACTATGATACGTGAGATTAAAAAGGATGCTGAACTTTTCCGCGAAGAAAATGTCCCGCTTGAGGCCGAACTTCAACAATTGGAGCAGGAATTTGGAGTCATCACTTCAAAAATGACAGTTAATGTCAACGGCAGCGACTTGACAATGCAGCAAGCGTCAAACTACATTAAGACTGCCTCTCGCGATGAGCGAAAACGTGTCTTTGGATTGATGTGCAAGCGACGTTTGCAAGACAAGAACAATATCGATACATTGCTCGATAAACTTATTAAACTGCGTTGCACCATTGCTAAAAATGCCGGGTATTCGAATTTTGTCGATTTCCGTTTCCGTCAGTTGGGGCGTTTTGATTACACTGTCGAGGATTGCCACGCATTTCACGAGTCCATCGAAAAAATTATAGTTCCGCTTGTCGATGAAATAAACCTCCGGCGCAAGAAACTTATGGGCGTAAGCGAGTTACGGCCTTACGACTTGTCGGTAGATTTGCCTCTTGGTACGCATTTGAAACCATTCAACACCATCGACGATTTGGTCGATAAGGCAATGTGGTGCTTCCGCGACATTGACCCTGAATTGGGAATGTTTATGCACACTATGGCAGACTTGAAGCGCATCGACCTTGATTCACGTATTGGCAAGGCACCTGGCGGTTACAACTATCCGCTGTACGAGAGCAACACATCTTTCATATTTATGAATGCCACCAACAATCTCGACGATATGGTTACGCTTATGCACGAAGGCGGACACGCTGTACACGCTTTCCTTTGTGCCAACCAGCCACTTGTCAGCCTAAAGGACACGCCTGCCGAAATTGCTGAACTCGCAAGTATGAGTATGGAATTGCTGACAATGTCAAAGTGGCATCATTTTTTCAAGGACGAGAAACAACTCAAGATTGCGCAACTGAACCAGTTGGAGAGCGTCATCGAAGGCCTGCCTTGGATTGCCGCAATCGACAAGTTCCAACTTTATCTGTACAACAATCCTGACCATACTGTTGAAGAGCGCACACAGGCTTGGCGTGAAATCATGTCGCAGTTTGGCAGCAAGATTGTCGATTATTCGGGTTACGAAGATGCCTATGATAACCGTTGGCAACGTCAACTTCATATCTTCGAACTGCCTTTTTACTATATAGAGTACGGATTCGCGCAACTCGGTGCCATCAGCATTTGGAAACGATACGTCGAGAATCCGGAACAGGCTGTCAAGGATTACAAGAACGCATTGCGTCTGGGCTATAGCCGTTCAATACGTGAGGTGTATGAAACGGCTGGTATCAAATTCTGTTTTACGCCTGAATACATTTCCGAATTGGTCGATTTTGTAAAGGCCCAAATGGAGAAATTAATGGATTGACGCTCTGACAAGATTTTGTCTGCCAGATTGTCGCAAAAAAATGTTTGGTCGGCTTTTTGATAGAGTCGGCATCGTTGTAATATTTAGAAATCAATAAAAAATATCATAAAATGGAAAATACCGAACAACAGGAAAAAGAAGTCAAGGTTGATGCAGAACAAACGCAACAGCCTGAATCAGAGCAAGTAGAGACCGATTCAAAGAAGTCTAAAAAATGCAGAAAACAGAAAAAGGAAGACGAGGCGAAGGATAAGGAAATTGAAGAACTGAAGGCACAGGCCGAAGAGCAGAAAGACCGATATTTGCGTCTGTCAGCCGAATTCGACAACTATCGCAAACGTACATTGAAGGAGCGTTCTGACTTGCTCAAGACTGCAAGTGGTGACACTTTGTCCGGTATGCTTCCTGTCCTTGACGACCTTGAACGCGCTATGGCAAGTATGGAAAAGGCAACTGACGTTTCGGCTGTTCTTGAGGGCGTCAAACTTATTTACAGTAAGTTGCAGGAATTCTTGAAGAACAAGGGGGTTGTCGAGATTGATGCTATGAACCAGGTTTTCGACACTGACTTGCACGAGGCGCTGACTAAAATCCCTGCCCCGACTGAAGACTTGAAGGGCAAGGTTGTCGACGTGATTCAAAAAGGCTACAAAATAGAAGGCAAGGTTATTAGGTATGCCAAAGTCGTTGTGGGCGAATAATTTAATATTTTGTGACATTGACGGTTTCGCTATAAAAGAGGACGGCAATTTAGTGCTTATGGACGAATGTGGAAACGTTGCTTATGCTCCGTCTGATATGTTTGCTGTAGTGTATAAGCACGAGCCTAAACACTTACGTTACAAGTCGTATTCTGACGCAACGCTTAAAGGAATGTCAAAGGACGAATTAATACGTTTGATTCGTTGTTTGGAACATAATTGGTTGGGTGCGGAAGAAAGTTGCGAACATCAGTATAAATTGCTTACCGATTATTTTAATATC
>CALCFP010000283.1 GCA_937900725.1 uncultured Bacteroidota bacterium
TTACGCCTCCATATCGAATTTACGTAAGGTGAACGTAAATGTGGTACCCTTGCCTTCCTCACTTTCCGCATATATTTCACCGCCGTTGCGCCGAATGAATTCCTTGCAAATAATCAAGCCCAAACCCGAACCTTTCTCGTTATCCAAGCCTGGTGTAGATATTGGATAATCGACATTAAACAGTTTGTCAAGATTTTCACGCGACATTCCTATTCCGTTGTCGTTTATGGAAACCGCCACAAAATCAGGGCTTGCAAGGGCCACCTTGAAGACAATCCTTCCTCCGACATGTGTGTACTTTATGGCATTTCCCAACAAGTTACGGGTGACAGCAAGTATCATGTTCTTGTCTGCCAAAACTGCAAATGAGTCGTCAAACTGGCGTTCAACAGTAATGTCCTTTTGACTTAACATATGCTCGTTAAGCGATATGGCGTCGTATATTGGCTCAGTAACTATGAACGATGACGTGTTAACCTCAAGCATGTCCGTCTGCGATTTAGCCCAATCAAGCAAGTTGTTAAGAAGATTATAAACATTGTTGGCAGAATCGTTAATGACATTCAAGTATTTTCGCACGTCATCCGACGAATAGTTGTCATAACACTCTGCCAAGAGATTGGTCAATCCGAGAATGCCGTTGAAAGGATTCTTAAGGTCATGGGCGAATATGCTGAAGAACTTTGTCTTCACGTTCAATGCGTCTTCCAGACGTTTACGAGATTCACCCAATTCACGGCGGGCATTTTCCAATTCGGTAACATCCACTATCAGCACGCAAGTCAGTTTCCCGTATCCGCCATCATCGTCAAGCATACTGTAATGGCAAATCACATCATGTTCGTTACCGTCAGCAAATCGCATCTTGCCCACATTAGTGTTTTCCGGCTGATTTCTGTTTTCTATGACCTTGCCGATATTTGACTCTTTGATAATTGCGTTGAGCTTGAAGCCAATCAGTTCCTTGCGTGACAATCCGCTAGCCACCTCAAATTCATCGTTACAGCCTACCACAACCGAATTTTCATCCATGTACATAAACGGCGTAGGCATTGGGCTTATCAACTTGTCCAGAAACTCGTAACGGTGTCTTGCCATGTTGTTCGCCACCTCAAGTTGCTCCTTATTGATTTTGATTTCGGCATTGGCTCTCTTTAACAGGATATTTGTCTTACGTACGTGAAGTAGAATAAGCACAACAAACACTGCGACAATGGCTACCAAAAGCAAGACAGTCAATAGCAAACGACGGCGAGACTCTTGCTGCTCATTTTCAGCTAACTGCATCTGACGTTCATTGCGTGTCTCACGCTCCACATTGATGATGTCTTCCTTGACACTCAACTGTTGAATTATTGAATTGTATGTTCGTGAGTGCTCTTCGGCCAATATGTCTTGTGATATCTGGTATGCCTTTTCCAAATATTTGTTGGACAGTTTATAATCGCCAATATTTCTGTAGAATTCTGATATTCCGCAATATATGGCATTTTGGAGTGTAAGCGACACACTATCATTGCAAAGTTTGACAACCTTATTGTAACAATTTTGTGCATCCTGAACTCTACCCATAGAGGCATACGTGTTTCCGAGCCCGAACAAGGCGCCAGCCTCACCCTCCGTTCTACCTTGTTCATGATACAAGGAAATACCCTTCTTTATATATTTGATAGACAAGTCTTTCTGTTCCAATATTTCATAAACTTCAGATATTGAAGAATACAGCATAGCATTGTCCTTGATGCATCGTGGGTCATTGACATCTTCAGAATCCAACGCCTTGATAAAGTAAGCCAAAGCCTCATTGTAATCGTGGTTGGCGACATAGACACAGGCAACATTGTAATACAAAACCCAAATGAACGCCTTGTCATTTGTCTGCACACTGTATTTCAATGCCTTGAAATAATAATCGAGGGCCGTTTCAAATTGTCCAAGCATTTTGTACGATTGTCCAAGATTACTGTATATATCTATCAACCCAGCATACTTTCTGCATTGAAGTGTCAGTTTTTCAGCCTCTTCGAAATATTCTATCGATTTTGCTGCATCACCAATCATGTGCCCATAGCAATAGCCTGCATTCAGTACATTATTTATCATTATTGCCGTATCACAAGCCAATGTTGAAGCATTGAGCGACTTCAAGATGCACACCATAGCCATTTCGTAATTGTTGATGTCCAAAAACTGGATACTTGCCGTGAAATACAGTTCACCAACTTTTTTGTATAACGATGATTGGTCTATGAATTGATCGTTTGCACCAATCAACTTCATAGTCAAATCATAGCATCCATGTATGCCTAGTTGCTCCAACAATTTGGTAATAATCGATAAAGCCTTCTCTTCATGACGTTGCTTTTCACACAAAATCAAGGCAGTGTTAATGTATTCTTCAGTCTTTTCATTGTCAACGCCCATATAGTTGATCGCCAACTGAACATACATATCTATTTGCTGGTTTTTGTTGGTTGATATGGTGGCCTCGTACAACAAACTATCGTTGTTTACAGCAATTGCATTTACAGTTGACAGCGACAACGCCAATGAAAACAATAACAAACCAACTCTTCTTTTATTCTTCAGCATAACGGAGACAAAAATAAAAAACAACACGTTATTCTGACACAAAATTTCCACATTTACTCAACAAACATGTTGAAAATGCCATAAATAAACCATTTGCAACTTATTCATCTTCTATCCTTTTCCCACACTTCCAAATTCTTGATACCAGAACCGTCAATTGCAAACCTCAACATTGTGCGCTTCGGCTGGAACCCATACTTGCCCGATGCACCCGGATTCAAATGAAGGCAATCATAATTCTTGTCATACATGACCTTGAGAATATGTGAATGCCCACAAACGAAAATCTTCGGACTTTCAGCCTTAATAAGCGCCATTGCCTTTGGTTCATAC
>CALCFP010000284.1 GCA_937900725.1 uncultured Bacteroidota bacterium
GTATTGGTAATTTCATTTTATACGGATGGATATTTTTACGGTGTATTGGCTGCATTAATCAGCGTGCTGGGCGTTAACTGGGCATTTACCTATCCATATATGAATTTTAATTTTTCTTTGATTTAGTTTCCTTTTCTTTTTCTATTGAATCGTAATCAATTTTCATTTCTTCTATATCTGATAATCCCTTCATTTTAAATTTAGGGAATTTGAAATTAGGAACTTTAAAATCCTTTAAAATTCTCATTTTATCTCCTCCATTTAGTTCATATATATATTACTTTTCTAATTTATTATATACTTAAAAAAAATATTATGCAATGCTTTTATTTTAAAGAATCTAAATTGTCTAATGCTTTTCCAGTTCCTAGTGCAACACATGAAACTGTATCTTGAGCAATCATAACATTTATTCCTGTTTCTTCAGCAACTCATTTTGCTGTTGAGTAAGCAGTTCCATATTCTTTTGCTCAGTAATCTCATGAGCGATAGAAATAACTTTTGATATTTCGTCATACATGTTCCTCACAGGAGTGTAAGAAACCTCGAACCATTTTGTGGTACCGTTTGATGCTATCAGTTTAGACTGTCCCTGGAACGATTGGCCAGTAATGACATTGTTCCAAACAGATTCAAAGTCGCTTTGCTCATCTTCTCCCATAAAGTTGAACACGCTGTAGTCTTTCAAGTCTTCAGTACTGTACCCCAACGTGTCAATGAACTTCTGGTTGCAGTTTATCATACGTCCGCTCGGTGCATATTCCACCTTGATGCTCGACTCGTTGATAGCCTTGATTTGGCTTTCATGGTCAAGGTTCTGCTGTTGCTGTTGGGTAGTATCGATGCCAAGGAACAAAATCTTCTCAACATTCTGCATGCTGTCGCGCACACAGGTATAGGTTGCCATCACCCAGATATCCTTTCCGTTCTTGCTGACGAGTTTCATATAGCCTTCAAAGTGCTTTCCACCTTTTGCAAGACCATCCCAAACGTCATTGAATTGGCGCTTGTCTTTTTCACTGATGAACATTGAAATGTGGTGTCCCTCTACTTCAGAGTTCGAAGTATATCCTAATTTTTTCAGGAATTTCAGGTTTGCATAAAGCAAGATGCCATTTAAGTCAAACTCTGCGCGAATTAGAGTATGGTTTACTGAATTTGAGAAACTTATGAATTCCTCAGCCTGTTTCGAAGCCTCTTCCTGTGTAGCCTGCAGTTCCTCCATATTCTGACGCATCTCCTCTTCTTGTTGCGACAGACGGTCTGCTTGTTCCTGCGAATCGGCAAGCAGTTTAGTAGTACGCATATTTGTCTTCACTGTTGATATGGTAGTTGCAATACTTTCGGCAACCTTTTCAACAAATGAAACGACGTGTTCGGCAAACGGGTGGAACGATGACAGTTCCAGCACACCGTGAATCTCGTCGTTGACTTTCAAAGGGACAATAAGCAAAACACGTGGATTGGCTTCGCCTAAACCTGAAGTAACTTCAATATACTCTTCCGGAACCTCATCTAGATATATCGTACTTTTTTCGTATGCTGCACGGCCAACCAAACCCTCAGACAATTCTATGCGTTTCTGGCTGTATTTTCTACGTCCATATGCAAAATGTGCAATTAATTCAAAATGAGAATCATCTGCCAAATCATCATTAAGGATGAAAAATCCACCCTGAACAGCCTCAATATATTCACTCAACTGGCTGATAACCTCAAATGCCAGTTTGTCAATATTGTCATTATTGTTTCGAAGGATCTCGCCGAACTTGGCCAAACCGCCCGCTGTCCAGTTTCGTTGTTCGTCTTCCTCCTTGCGTTTAATTTCCTCTTTCTTGTTTTGCTGAAGGTTGTCGCGCAGTTCAATCATTATATTTCCCAACGCATTGCCTTTTTCAGGTTCATATTCACTATTTAGGTTGCCTTTTGACAATTCTTCAGCGAAATTGAACAGATTCTTCTGGCTGTTATCCTTGAATGTCTCCAAATCATATAGTTTTTCAGCCACTCGATATGCATATTTTCCTGCAACGTATCCCGCAATAGTGAATATCAAAGGCAAAAATGTCACAATGAGCATGTGTGGCCGACCGCCATGCAAATCAACAAGATTGCCCAATGTGAAAATCATGCCATTCTCCTTGAGTATCAACACATACGAAACAACAGTAATTATGGCGCCAACGGCAAATCCAATAAGTGAAAACTCAAAGACCGTGTTGGTTATATTCTTTTTTACGGAATTCTTTTTCATATCTTGCTTACTTAGTTATCAAACGTTCAAATTTAATAATTTATCGATATGAATTGCAGAAAAAGTGATTTGTAATGCTGAAATTTGAAAGCGCTTTGGATTTTAATGACTTATATGCTAGTTGAAGGATTTATTTATTCAATGATTTTGCAAACCGTTCGCCTGTTTCAACTATTGAATTATCAAAGTTTGTGATCCTGAACTATTGTTCCGACGCATTATTTTCTATTGGCTTGAGGTCAACATCGCCAAAAGCATTATCCAAACCATAGTTTCCGCACATTAATAGACTTATGAAGACCGGCACCAACATGTTTGCTGACGACAGTTGACAAGATGTTTTCTCACAACACGCCAACATTTTTGCTGAAAATAAATTAATATAAACCAGATATGAAGTTTGTCAAAAGATGTCAGCCGCAGCGATGCAAAAGATCTCATTACTTGACGAAACGGCAGATCTGCAATCTTGCCGTAACGGAGCGCAACTGTGTCGGTTGCCTATTTTTTCCAAACGTGACGTGTTGCATTTGCCGCATCAAAAGACGCCACGTCTGACAATACTGCGTCAGGCTACTGCATCAATATTGATGTTTCAGCACGAAATCGGCAATTTGGCCCAAAGGCAAGACATAGTCGGCGGCACCTCGCTTGATTGCCTCGTTCGGCATACCGAATACCACACAACTTTTTTCGTCCTGGGCCACAGTCACCGCTCCTGCCTCATGCATTTCAAGTAGTCCTTGCGCTCCATCGTCACCCATACCTGTCATAATAACGCCGACGGCATTACTCCCCGCAAACTGAGCCGTACTTCGGAACAAGACATCAACCGAAGGCCTGTGACGGTTTACAAGAGGACCTTCCTTAACCTCAACGTAATAACGTGCACCACTTCGTTTTAGCAACATGTGGTAATTGCCAGGGGCTATCAAGGCTCGTCCACGAATTACAGTATCGTTGTTTTCGGCCTCTTTGACATTTATCTTGCATATTGAATTCAGCCTGTCGGCGAAGGAACGCGTGAATTTTTCAGGCATATGCTGAACAATGACAATTCCAGGACAGTCTGGAGGCAAGGCCATGAGGAAAACCTTCAGTGCCTCCGTTCCGCCGGTAGAGGCACCAACTGCAACAACTTTCTCCGTTGTCTTTATCATACTTTTTGGTGCAGAAGCGGCCAGTACCGCGCTTGCGCTCAGTTTTGGCTGCATCAACATCATATCTGTCGTCTTTCGGCGCTTTAGTTTTGCGCCCGCAGCCGACTTAACCGCGTCACAAATGCGTATTTTTGACTCTTCGATGAATTCCCTTGTACCCATACGCGGCTTAGTGATAATAGCCACAGCCCCCAGTTCCAATGCTTGAAGGCCAGACTCCGTGTTAGTGTCGGCAAGGCTAGAAATGACGACAACCGGTATGGGATGCTGCGTCATTATCTTTCGCAAGAATGTAAGACCATCCATACGTGGCATTTCAATATCAAGTGTGATAACGTCGGGGACTTCGTGGGCAATCTTGCTTGCCGCAACATATGGGTCGGAAGCCACCCCCATCACCTCTATTGCCGGGTCGCTGGACAATATGCCTGACAACGTCTGTCTGACGACAGCTGAATCGTCGACGACCAACACCCGTATTTTCTTTTCGCCGTCCATTTTCATTCTATTTATACATAACGCATTATTACACAGCCATTGGTGGTATTAAGGTATATTTTTCGGCCTCTCTTTCCACCAACACTTTGCGCAACAATCTTGATTTTTCTCTCGTTCAACACGTCCATGGCGACATCAATGTTTCTTGCTCCTATACGGAAAACGTTTTCCTTGACATCAATGACATCGCCTCCGCCAAACACTTTTGCCTCAAGATTCTCGATTTTGCATCCTGATTGAAGCATCTTTTCAATAAGTTTTTCGATGGCGATGTTTCCATATTTGGGCGATGCCAAGCCAACTCCTTCCCAATACGGCAGCATATAATGGTTCAACCCACCAATATGCAATGCGACATCATAAAGGCAGACTCCGACACAAGAGCCCAGAATGGTGCTAATAAAACATGGTTCCGCCTTTACCAGCATATTGCAAGGGAAAACATTATGATTCTCGAGGCCGTCGAATGTGCCGACAACATTACTATC
>CALCFP010000285.1 GCA_937900725.1 uncultured Bacteroidota bacterium
AGGCAGCCGTGCCAAAGGATCTTATCAAGGGTCTTGTCTGCGCCAACGCAAGGTGCATCACCACCGTGGAGCAGGAGCTGCCGCAGATTTTCAACCTGACAAATCCGAAAACTACAAATTCATATCGCAACACAACCACGGAATTTGGATTTGAGTTGAGATTCTCGCTTTCAAAATTGTAGGTTTTTTAACTTTACCGTGATTTAGGATACGCATAAAAAGATGCACACACACTCGACAACATACGGAATAATAGAAAAGGCACTGCACATAATAGTTGCGTTGTCATTCATACCGATGCTGCCAGAAAGAGCGCTTTGCCAAAAGCAGACTGTTTACCAATTTGTTGACATACCTGCATCGGCCCGAGCCGCAGCTATGGGTGGAACCCCAATTGCCATTCCCGAACCTGACTTGGGGTTGTCAGCCATCAACCCCGCATTTCTGCCGTTGCTGAAGAGCCAAAAGATTTCTGCCGACTACATCAACTACATATCCGACATTTCAATAGGGCACGTTTCATACTGTTTTACAAACAAGAACGTTCCAGGCACATTGGCCGTTGGAATGCAATACCTTAACAGCGGCAAAAACACCCGTTACGACAAAACCGGAAACGCATCTGGCGACTTCTCGAGCAATGAGTTCGCACTAAATTTGACTTATGCCCGCCAGTTTGATTCATGTTTCTCGATTGGCGCAACCGCGAAGCCTGTGCTTTCATATATTGGCGGATATTCATCGTTTGGCCTACTGGCCGACATTTCGGCTAACTACATAACCAACGACAGCCGGACTGCATTGTCGCTTTTGGTTCGCAATGCCGGCTCGCAGATTACTGCCTACTACGATGAATACGGACGCGTCCCTTTTGACATTCAGATGGCCTTCAGCCACCAACTCGAGTATGCACCATTCAGAATATCATTCGTGCTACAAAGCCTGCAGAAATTCAAACTTGCCCCAGCCGCGAATAACAAAGGCGAAATTGGTTCAGAAATAGAGCACGAAAAGAAAACAACTTCCAAATTTATCGACAACGCATTGCGCCATTGTGTCTTTGGCGTTGAACTGTTTCCCGGAAAGTCGTTCAACATAAGGGCAGGTTTCAACTACAAGCGACGCAAGGAACTAAAACTCGACGATGCTGGCGGATTGGCCGGAATGTCGTTGGGATTCGGCCTACGGCTGAAGAAATTCAGGGTCGAATATGCCATGTCAAAATACACTTTGGGCGGAACATCGAACCATTTTTCCCTGTTAGTAAACTTGCCACAATAACAGGACAAAACAAAATGGGTTTTGCGTAAATTAAAGATATATTTGCCTTTATCCACACATAATCGAGCATGGTTTTGTTATCTGAAGGTTCATTCGGTTGTTAATAACTTTCTTCCCAGGAATTATTTTCAATTTTTTTACAAAAAATGCGCATACGTTTTCACAATTATGGATAATTGAAAGTAAACCGTTGTAAATGTATGTTTTCCCTAAAAAACACCTATAAAACCAAATCATCATCATTTAAGCGTTTTACACTCATTTTTCATCATAGACATTGTTGTTGAAAACTAAAAACGAACCCAAACGGAGATAACAGCGTATATGCGTACGTTTGTAACGAAAAATAAGGTAGATAAAAATAAGAAGAAAAATGAAATTGAAAGTTTTAGCCATTGTGACAATGGCACTCGCAGCAACAACAATTGTAAAACAAACAGCAAAAGCAACAGCCGACCAAAACGACGAACAAATTGTAGTAACAATCAGGGGCAATGTCACTACAGTTGAATACAATGGAGAATTGCAGACATCAATAGGCTATACAACAGAAATAAGTTCGCCACTTTACTCTGCCGACAATTTCCTAAGCTTTGCAATAGACTCAGTAAGCGCAACCAATGCAGGAACATACAGCATGGGCATCAGCAGTACCGATTTCTGCAACATCAGCCCAAAATTTAAGAATGTCGTTTTTGTAGTTTACGATGGACTACTAACCATCAGCGATGATAACACCACGAAAATGCCATTGGCAAGCGAGAAATAATAAGAGAGGAATTTAATCATATCCCCTAATAACCAGGGAATTTATGGAAGTTCCCATGAACCATACACCATTTAAAAATCCACAATAATGCGTAGTGGATTTTTTTGTGCCTTGAAGTCAATGAGCACCTCATTTCCCATTTGATTTATCTGCCAAAACATTTAATTTTGCACATTTACAAAATGTTTGTAACAAATTGCTGAAAATGACGGACAAACAACAAACCATCAAGAAGGAAGTTTCCATTGCTGGAACAGGACTTCATACCGGTGCACACGTTACAATGACTTTCAAGCCAGCACCAATTGATTATGGTTATAAATTCCAACGCACTGATTTAGAAGGACAACCGATAATTCCTGCCCTTGCCGAATACGTTATCGACACATCACGAGGAACAACAATCGGCCGTGGCGATGCACGCGTTTCAACCATCGAACACGTAATGGCGGCCATCTACAGTCAGGGTATCGACAACATACTTATTCAGATTGACGGCCCCGAAACGCCAATTATGGACGGCAGCTCGACACAATTCCTTAAGGCAATCAAAGAAGCAGGAATTGAAGAGCAGGAAGCCGAACGCCAATATTTCGAAATTAAAGAGAACATACGTTTCTGCAACGAAGAACGCGGCATTGAAATCATTGGCTACCCTGACAATAAATTCAGCATTGACGTCCTGATTGACTTCAACTCAAAGGTTTTGGGCCAACAGTTCGCCAGCATCAACGACATGTCGGAATTCGAAAATAACATTTCAAGTTGCCGCACTTTTGTATTCGCTCATGAACTCATCCCACTGTTCAAGATGAACCTGATACGGGGCGGTCAACTCGACAACGCCATCGTGATAGTTGAGAACAAAATATCGCAAGAGGAATTCGACCGAATCGCCGACGTCTGCAACAAACCCCACGTAACCGCACGCGAGGGAATCCTGAACGACGACCTGAAATTCGACAACGAACCGGCACGTCACAAACTGCTCGACATCATAGGCGACCTCGCACTGACAGGCAAGATGATTAAAGGCAAATTCATTGCCAAAAAACCCGGACATTTCGCAAACACAGAATTTGCAAAGCAGATACGCCAATGCATCAAGTTTGAGCAGAAAAACGGCATCGCCCCTGTCTATCACCCCGACCAAAAGCCAATATACGACATCAACGACATAATGAAGATGCTGCCACACCGTCCGCCATTCCTGTTGGTTGACAAGATTATTGAACTTACCGATAATTACGTGGTTGGCGTCAAGTGCGTGACAATGAACGAGCCATTCTTTGTGGGCCATTTCCCCGAAGAGCCTGTAATGCCAGGTGTACTGCAGATAGAGGCAATGGCACAGGTTGGAGGATTTTTGGCACTCAAAGGCATCGAAAACCCGAAAGAGTGGTCAACATATTTCCTGAAGATAGACAACGTGAAATTCAAGCACAAGGTAGTGCCAGGCGACACATTAATATTCAAGCTGGAGTTTTTGGCGCCAATGCGCAGAGGTATCTGCCATATGCACGGGCAAATGTTCATAGGCTCCGCCATGGCTATGGAAGCCGAACTGATGGCGCAATTGGTACATAACAAAGTGGAAGGAAACAATCAGGAACAACAAAACATCGAACAATAATGGAATACAAATTGTCAAACGTCCATCCAGAGGCGAAAATTGGGAAAAACGTAGTTATAGAGCCATTTGTAACTATTGAAAAGGAAGTAGAGATAGGCGATAACTGCTGGATTGGCTCTGGTGCTGTAATAAAGGATTATTCCAAGATAGGCAACAACTGCCGTATCTTTCACGGTGCTGTAATAGGTGCCATCCCTCAGGACCTCAAGTTCAAGGGTGAAGTGACTTTCTGCCACATTGGTGACAATACAACCGTTCGCGAGTATGCAACCGTCAACCGGGGAACAGCCGCAAAAGGAGGCACTACTGTTGGTTCCAATTGCCTGCTAATGGCATACAGCCACATAGCACACGACTGCCGCCTAAAGAACAACATCATCATCGGCAACCTTACACAACTGGCAGGCGAAGTGGACATTGACGATTACGCAATTGTCAGCGCAGCCAGTCTTGTCCATCAATTTACACATGTAGGCGCCCATGTCATGATACAGGGAGGCTCAAAAATCCCCAAAGACATTCCTCCATACGTCATTGCAGGAGGCGAGCCATTTGCTTACTACGGATTGAATCTGGTCGGACTGCGCCGCCGTGGATTTGCCAACGAGACTATCAACGCCATACATGATGTTTACCGCATTATCTATCAAGAAGGCAGAAACACCACACAGGCACTTGAAGAAGTGATATCCACATTGCCCGAAAGCGAAGAACGCAACTACATTGTCGATTTCATCAAATCAAGTACAAGAGGCATTATTCCTAGTTGCATCAGCAGAAAGTGACTTGGCAACCTCCCACTTTGATTATTTCTGTGGGCAGAATATTGCACACAAAGTGTACAATTTGGAAAAATAAAATTATCTTTGGCAATATCTATTGTAAAAACTACTGTAATAATGGAATCTGGCAAAAAAATAGTTGTTCCTTGGGACTTTACTGACGTGGCACAAAATGCTTTGGCACATGCAATTAAGATTGCCAAAGTTTTAGAGAACAGCATTACGCTGCTTCACATAGCAAAAGACGACAAGGCTGTTGGAGAATCTTTGCCTAAATTGCAAAAAGTTGCAACCGACACAGAAAGTTCAACCAGTTTAAAAGTTGACGCCGTTGTTTTGGTTGGAACCATATTCACAACTATCGGTGAATACACCAAGGACAATGACGACATCAACCTTGTAATAATGGGAACGCACGGCATGAAAGGCATGCAAAAACTTACAGGCAGCTGGGCGCTGAAAGTTATTGTTAGTTGTTATGCGCCATTCATCGTCGTTCAGGATCCTCCTCTGGAAAACTCTTCATACAGCAAGATTGTCTTCCCTGTCGATTTCAAGAACGAAAACCGCGAAAAATTGGTATGGGCCATCTATTTCGGAAAAATATTCAACGCAAAGATATGCTTCATCAAGCAAGACGTAAGCGACAGCAACTTGGTGAAAAAGGTTAACACCAACCTTACCTTCGCAAAGAAATACCTTACAAAATATGAGGTTGAATATGAAATTGAGACTGCAACAAGCGGCAAGTTTGAGGAAAAGACCATCGAATATGCAAAACGCATAGATGCCGACCTGATGATGATTATGACTACCAAGAATATAGGCACATTGGATTACGTATTGGGCGCCAGTGAGCAATACATTATTGCCAATACCGCCCGCATTCCTGTAATGTGTGTCAACCCTCGCAAGAACACAAACTTTGCATTAGGTTCGCTTTACTAATGCCATTGTCCGATACAAAAAAAGCCTGCAATTATGCGGGCTTTTTTTATGTTCCATTGTTATTAAAATACTAAATGCTGAGCATCTTTAGTGCAGTCACGGCAGCTTCAACTCCCTTGTTGCCGAGCCTGCCACCAGCTCTGTCAAGAGCCTGCTGCAGATTATCTGTTGTAAGGACACCGAATACTACCGGTATCTTCCCTTCGGCATTCAGCATCGACAATCCGTTCGCCACACCTTCGCAGATGAAGTCAAAGTGGCGAGTCTCTCCTTGAATCACACAACCGATGCAGATGGCTGCATCGCATTTTTCGATGCCGTGGACACAGCGTGCGGCGGCGTAGGTGAGTTCAAACGTGCCTGGCACGTGTTTTACCACAATGTCTTTGTCTTCCACTCCGTTTTCCTTCAACGCCTTTATGGCACCTTCCGCCATTGCGTTTGTGACCTGCGCGTTCCATTCGGCCACAATAATAACGAAACAGCGACCTTTCCCTGACGGGATGGTCGCTGCATCGTATTCTGATAAGTTCTTAAGTGCTGTTGCCATTATTTTGCTATCTCAGCGTTCATCTTTGCTATGTTCTTGTCGGCATTCATAGCCTCTTGCGACGATTTGTAGTCGTTCTTGATCTGGGTATAGAGACTCAAAGCCTTCTTGTAGTTGCCAAGTTTCTCATAGACTTGTGCAGCCTTATTCAAATACATTGGAGAAGTGAACTCGTTGTCAACCTTGTTGGCTGCCTTTTCATAGTAAGATGCTCCTTTCCCCTCTTGGCCAAGTTCAACATAAGCGTCGCCAATTACGCCCAATGAAACGCAACTCAATGTAAGGTCTTTTGAATTGAATTTCTTCAAATATTTGATTGCGTTTTCATAGTCGCCAATGTACATTGAACACAAGCCAGCATAGTAGCAAGCCAATTTTGCTGTGCGTGTGCAACCGAATTCGTCAATTACCTCCAAGAATCCCATATAGTTGCCGTCACCGTTAAGGGCAAGATTGAATGAATCTTTCTGGAAATATTGTTCAGCTACATACATTGACGCACTTGCCTCGTTGTTCTTTGGGAGAAGGTAGAATCGCTGGAAAGCGAATATGATTGCAGCTACGGCAATGATGCCAACTGCCACGTATGATATCAACGATTTGTTGTCTTCAATGAAAAGTTCTGTCTTGTTCAATGTTTCTTGTACATTTTCAAAACCATCAGGCTGCTGTTGTTCTTTATTTTTTGACATAATTGTATTAGTTTCGATTAAAACGTGGCAAAAATAATTGTTTTTATCATTTATGGAAATAAAATATTATGTGAAGATGTGATTGTTTCCAATATGCATGCTTGCGGCAGAGACAGAACAGGTCAGTATGTACAAAGCACTATCACAACGCTTTCATTCTTCAGGAACAAGAACAAGCAAGGCGATAGGGGCTCAGCCCATCGCCTTGTCGCTTTTTTGTACGGATACGCTTATAATCTTTTCCGGCTGTTGCCGTGATTGTATTCAAAGTGTCAGTATGCCGACTTGAATTGCTTCAGGAATCGAACATCGTTCTCGAAGTACAGGCGCAAGTCGCGGACTTGATATTTGAGCATCGCTATGCGCTCAACACCCATGCCGAATGCGAAGCCGCTGTAGACCTCAGGATCAATGCCGCTGGCGCGGAGGACGTTAGGGTCGACCATACCGCAGCCGAGGATCTCGAGCCAGCCTGTTCCCTTGCAGATGTTGCATCCCTTGCCGCCGCAAATAGAGCACGAAACGTCCATTTCGGCCGATGGCTCGGTGAATGGGAAGTACGATGGGCGGAGACGGATTTTAGTATCAGGACCGAACATTTCCTTGGCAAAGTACAAAAGTGTCTGCTTCAGGTCGGCGAACGATACGTTCTCGGCCACATACAGTCCTTCAACCTGGTGGAAGATGCAGTGTGCGCGTGCCGAGATGGCCTCGTTGCGGAACACGCGGCCCGGGAATATCATGCGGATAGGTGGCTGTGCATTTTCCATTATGCGCGACTGCACGCTCGACGTGTGTGTGCGTAGCAATATGTCGTGCGGATTAGGCTCGCTTGATGCCTTTTCAACAAAGAAGGTGTCTTGCATGTCGCGGGCAGGGTGCTCAATCGGGAAGTTCATTGCCGAGAACACGTGCCAGTCGTCTTCAACTTCAGGGCCTTCGGCTACTGTGAAGCCGATGCGGTTGAAAATGTCGACAATCTCGTTCTTGACAAGAGAAATCGGGTGACGAGTGCCAAGTTCGAAAGCCTCGCCCGGACGGGTCAAGTCGTGCTTGCAGTCGTCGGATACGGTGTTTTCAAGTGCCGACAAAGTCTCGTCGTACTTTTGCTGTGCCA
This sequence comes from uncultured Bacteroidota bacterium, assembly GCA_937900725.1. GTDB lineage: Bacteria > Bacteroidota > Bacteroidia > Bacteroidales > SZUA-534 > RUG13583. The sequence goes on from CALCFP010000285.1 coordinate 7,773, forward strand.
GTTGCTTAAGCTTGTTGATTTCAGCGCCAACCTGCTTTTTCATTTCGGCGGGCACGGTGCGGAATTCATCGAAAAGTTGTCCTATCTCACCCTTCTTGCTAAGGAATTTCAAACGGAATTGCTCAAGGTTTTCGGCCGAATCGGCTTTATATTGTTGAACTTTGTCAACCAGGTCCTTTATCTTGTCTAACATCTCGATATGTTTTAAAATGCGTGCAAAGGTATTTAAATTAGCGGTTTTGTCAACTTGACTGATTAGCAATATTTGCGTTCAATAATGGTTGAGTAGATTATGGCCTCACGGGCATCGAATTTTGTGGTTTCCTCCTGCTCTAGACTTTCGGTTTCTTCCTGGTTTTCAACAAAAACTGCTTTTTCGCCTTCGGCAAATGTCTCAATCTCCGATTTTGGTTCCTGACGCTCTGCTTTTGGAGCTGCTGGTTTTGGTTGTGGGCTCGGGCTCTCTGCAGGTTGCCCCGAAAAGGGATCAGCCATTTCGTCATTGTCATTTAATGACATTTCTTGCAAGAATCTGCGCAAATTGTCGGGCTCAAAATCCATTTCAACCTTTCTGGCCTTCGGTTGAGTCTTGGCGCTTTTGCCGAAAATCCCCGTAAGAACGAAGATTGCAACAGGAATCAAATACACCAGTATGTCCATTAGATTATCCATGACTTAATGTTTTTGTGCCAGCGGGCATTTGGAGCCGCGCCGTTCGTGATAGTAAAGTTGCCCGTGAGTGAAAAACCTGTGAATAGTGGCGCACCAGATGCTATGGTCGCCGTTGAAACGGCTTGCCGTGCATCGCGAGGCCTTCATCCGCATGCGAGTCTTGAAGGTTTGGATGCTGTAGGTGTGTTTAACGGTTTGCTTTGATGCCTTGTGGTTCTCACGGGCAATCTGTTGCTCCATTTTGTAGTTCTCGACATTCTGCTTGAATTCCGAAATGTCCACCTTAATATTGCGATGCTTTATTTCAGATTGATTGTCAAAAAGATACTGGTATTGCGCAATGACAGTCGTTGGTGCTGCCATCAACAATAAAAACAATATCTTTGCAATCAAATTTTTCATTCCAGAATGATGAAACAATTTTCAAAGGTACTCACTTTTTGCTGTATTATAACAATTTTGCTGATTTTTCCGACTTGCGCCAATCCGTACGACGATGTTGTGCCTTGGGTTGAAGTCAGGGTGCGTGTGAACACATTGAGTGCCGAACACATTGATTTGCAAAGCATAAGTGGTCGAGCCATAGTAAAAAACGTTGGTTATGGCGGTAACGGCATCATCATATACAGGGCATCGGAATCTATTTTCAATGCTTTTGATTGCACTTGCACCTACGAGGTGAGCGACACTTGCGGTGTGGTGTTTGACGAAAACAACGTGGCAGGCGCCGTATGCCCTTGCTGCGGTTCAAAATATGAGTTGATGAACTGCGGAATGCCTACCTCGGGCAAGGCCCGCTACTCGCTCAAGAGTTACCGGGTGTCGTATGCCGATCCCTACCTGATAATCAGAAACTGAAATGTCGTTGGTGTACTTGTGCTTGGGCGGAAATGTTGGCGACACGCAGCAGTATCTCGACAAGTCGATTGCCGAAATTGAGCGCTACATTGGCCCCGTATGTTGCAAATCGGCTGTATATGAGACTGAACCGTGGGGTTTTCATGCCGAACAAATGTTTCTTAATCAGGTTGTTGCGGTGCGTACTGAACTTGAGCCGCATGACATTCTCGCCCGATGCCAGCAGATTGAACATGAATTGGGCCGCGTAAGGCACGGCAAGGGTTACGAGTCGCGGTGCATCGACATCGACATTGTGTTCATCGACTCACTCATTATGGACACTGCCGACCTGAAAGTGCCTCATCCGCTGATGCACAAGCGGCGTTTTGTGCTTGACCCAATGTGCGACCTGGCACCAGATTTTGTGCATCCTGTCCTTAAAAAGACAATGAAAGATTTGAGAGACGAAGCCGAGGCTTAGACCGTATTTGATGCCATGGTAACGGTATGACATTTTGCATCACTTTTTGTGTTCCATCATTTTATGGCAAAAATACCTAAGTACAAATTGCTATTTATTATATTTGCCAAATAAATACCACATATATGCTTAGGGGAACAACAATTATCATATCAGTATTGCTATGCTCTTTTGGGGCATCGGCGTCAAACAACCAGAAATATAGCGAATTGCAAAAGCAATACGATGAGTATTTCGACATAAAGGACTATGCCAACTCGGCACGTGTGCTTGAAGAGGCTCTTACACTTATCCATAGCGATTCGCTGGAGATGTTTTCCGAGACCTACAACGGGCTTGCCTATGCATATTGGTGCCTTGGAAAATACGAGAAGGCCCTCGACTACGGCTCAAAAGCACTTGACACCGATCGACAGCTGGGCGACTCCACCTACATATCGCAGTCGCTGGCACTGATATCGGCAATATTTGTGCATCAGCAGAGATTCGCCGAGGCCGAGACATACATGAACGACGCTCTTGACATGGCCCCGAAAGACGACATTGCAATGCAGGCCTCGCGGCACGGGACACTAGGCGAGATACTGACCTCCGAAAAAAAATACGAAGAGGCCATCAAGCATATTGAATATGCATACTCGCTTGATACCGTAGCCAATCGTATTGAAAGAGCAGCCATGAGGCTCTCGCAGCTGGGCAACGCCTACATTTACGTGAATGAGTACGCTAAAGCCGAAAAGGCGCTAGCCTCGTCAACAGATGTCTTTCGCGAAACCAGCAACTGGCACAGCTTATGCATAAATCTGCTGCTGCAGGCCAAACTGCATACGGCAATTAATGAGCAGAAAAAGGCCGAGCGCTATTTAAACGAATGTCTGGCAATAAGCAAGGAGACTAACCAGCGGCAATACGAATATCAGGCAACATACATGCTTGCCAGATTGCTCAAAGATGTTAGCCTCTACGATGAGGCCATGGACTTGAAAGACTCATTACATAGCGAACAGATTCAATCGCAAGTGGCTGAATTTGAAGTAAAATACGAAACTGCTGAAAAGGAAAGGCAAAACGCGCAGCTGCAGATTGTAATTGAAAGGCAGCACCATCTGATGTGGATACTGATAATAGTGCTTATCGCCATTGTGGGCGGTGCGGCATTGACATTCGTATTGTACCGCTTGCACCGCAATATTCAGCATACTGAGTCGGTTGCACGAAAATTGTTTGTTCCCAAGGCAAAGAGGCAAAACGAAAATGCCATTCAGCCTGACTCAGACACTGAAGAAGAACGGGTAATCAACACCAAGCCAAGCGTATTGTCGGCCCGCGAGATTGAAATTGTGTGTGCCTGCTGCCAGGGCAAGCTGAGCAAGGAGATTGCCGACGAACTCTGCATAAGCAAACGCACCGTTGACGCTCACAAAACGGCAATTTACCAGAAACTTGGCGTCAGCAACAATACCGAGCTCATACTTTATGCCGTAAAAAACGGCTTGGTTCATTTATAGGGGATTTTTATAAATTCCTCGATTTAGCTATTTTTAGAATCAATCTTTTGTGTGCTTTTGAATTTTTGTCGACATTTTGCTGGCCTGACCAGTTAGAGACGCGGTGCACCACGTCTCTACGAAATCGTTCAACCAATCAATCCGTCCGGCAAAATCTTCAAAATCACTACAAAGCAATTAATAGAGCTCCCCTTATAATATTACATTTATGCATCCAATTTTGCATTATTACATATATTCTGATACCCGTTTCAGGTGATCCAGAACCAATTTTGCAGCCTGACTCCCGGTCTTTATTTTCGCTTATGTAACATTTGCCCATGTTACGCAGGCAAAAGCCAGCCATGCACTTGATTTTAAAGTGTGCTGAAAAACAAGTAGTTAGTTGTTTTAGGTATAAATACCTATGTACAATATCCAAAATATGCGCATATACTTGCATCGGATTTCCGAAACAAGGCCGTCCAAAAACAAAACATTTGTTAAAACATTTTAAAAACATAAAGCCATGTTAATTGAAAAACGACAAATTGAACTGACAGAGCGCGAACGAGAAATAGCAACCGCATGCTGCTTGGGCCGTCGCGCAAAAGACATTGCTACAGATCTTGGTATAAGCAAACGAACAGTTGACGCGCACAAAGCCAACATCTATCACAAACTAGGCATTACAAACTGCCTGCAGCT
>CALCFP010000286.1 GCA_937900725.1 uncultured Bacteroidota bacterium
ATAGAATTCTTTGACTTTACGCTTTCCGCTCTATAGCCAACAGGAGTTTGTTCCTGCACCTTTCCAAAGCCATCCAATTTTCCTTTATTTACTAAAAGATTGATAACCACCTCATTATCATCATTAAGAAAAGGTTTTTGCCTAATACAGTCGATATTGCGCAAGTTGACTTGCACATCACCCACTTCAATTGCCTTTGCCTGCTGATTGGCCATATCCAAAGCCGTCTCGTCAGTATCGATTTGCAGGATCTTGCTTGATGCAGTCGCAACCTGGACAGCGTTGTCGAGTATGTAGGAGAAACTGCCGTCAAATGTATATGTTCCTGATTGAGTTGTTGGGTCGACCTGCACGGCGTACGAAACCACGATCTCATTGTCCATAGGCACTTTCATCCATTGGATTTTAACCTTTTGGTCGACAAATGAGAACTCGCCGTTGGCAGTTTGACGGGCAACAGCCTTAAAGCCATTAGGCAACTTCTGTTGGAAGCGGGCGAAACCCTCTACATCTCCCTTGCGGATGGTAACCTCAACCAAAAACTCACTGTCGTTTCGGGCCGATTCGGGCATATTCAGCGACACTGAAACGGGCTCTCCCACTAACCCGAACAGCATTAAAAGGCTGATCAACCCTAAAATTAAATTCGATTTAAGCATAAAGTAATTTTTGCGTAAAGCAAACTAATCAATAACGTGTAAAAATAGCCAAAAACCGCATACAATCAAACTTTCAAGACTATTTGAACACATTTTTTTGGCTTTTTATGTTCACATTAAGGTGTTAACAATATTTAATATATTGTATATCAGAATATTCTACATCAAACATCGTTGGCATTTTTACTTGAACAAAACTGAAATCAGACTATGCAATAGCCTTATTTTAAGTCTATTAAAACGGAAAAAGCCACAATCGACGTCGTAGATTGTGGCTTTTATGCTAATATTTGAAACTGCTACCTCCCAAAAATTCTCTCAAAATAGAGGTTGGCGGAATCTCATTGTCTGGTATAGGCTTAACATAACTGAAGAATTTCAGCAGTCTGACAGCCTCGCGGTATGCCGTACAATTTGGTGGCACTTCCTGCAATATAGGTTCAACATAACGCTTAAGCACGCCTGTTTCATAAACCATTGCCGTATTGAACATTATATCGCAACATTCCTGGTTAGGGAAAATGTGTTTTTCCTCTCCGCGCCTTACGCTCGGCCAACGGTCGATAGTATCCTTTGCGCTATAGCCACGATACCTGTAATCGCGTACAATACGTCGAATCAGGCGAGTGTCGGTAGTAGGAATGCGGTTGTGGTTGTCGAGCGACACCGTTGTCAATGCCGACGCATACACCTTGAATTTAAGTTTGTCATCAATTTGTGAAGTCAAACGTGGGTTCAAGGCGTGAATACCTTCGGCAACGATAATGCTGTTGGAATCGAGATGCATCTTCTCGCCGTCGAAATAGCGCTTGCCGTCCTTGAACGAGAATTTCGGCACATCGATGGTCTCACCTGCAAACAATGCGTTCAAATCTTTATTAAGATACGGTATGTCAAGCGCTTCCAATGCTTCAAAATCGTATTCGCCGTTCTCGTCGAGAGGCGTTTTTTCACGGTCGACGAAATAGTTGTCGAGCGATAGCGTAATCGGCTTGTAGCCCGCAACTTTCAACTGCACGGCCAATTTGTTCGCTGTGGTTGTCTTGCCTGATGACGACGGACCCGACAACAGGACAATTTTAGGCTGTGGATTCCTGCCCGCTATCATATCGGCAATCTGTGCCAATTTCTTTTCCTGCAAGGCTTCCGATATCTTTATCAACTCGCCGACACTGCCTTCATCTATCTGCTTGTTGATATTGCACATATAACTGATATTCAGAATATTGCCCCATTTTTTAAATTCGCGCAACACATCAAACATCTTGTCCTGACGGATGAGTTTTGCCACCTCGTTCGGATTTTCGGTCAAAGGCGAACGGAGCAACATACCGTCGTAGTATTTATCAATATTGAACAACTTGAGATAGCCCGTCGATGGCAAAAGGCAACCATAGAAATAGTCTATCACATCGTCGAGATGGTAAATCGACGAGTAGAGATGGGCGCGCGTGCGGAACAACTGCGCCTTTTCGTAATAACCCATATCCTCAAACAGTTTGACTGCATCGTCGGCGAGAATGCGCTTACGCACGAATGGCATATCGGAGGCTATTATCTCACGCATACGTTTCTCGATTTCGGCGACCTGTTCGCTAGTCACAGACTCGAGCCCTTCTATTTCACAATAATATCCCTTGGATATAGCGTGCTCAATCTTGAGTTTTTTGCCTGGGAATATATCGTGGACTGCCTTATAGAGCACGAAACTCAACGAACGGTCGTACATTCGCTTGCCCTCTGGATTTGAGAATCCGATGAATTCGACTATATACGGCTTGAACAATGAATAGTCCAACTCCTTCAGTTTGTTATTGACGTAGGCCGAATAGATGGAACCGCTTGTAAATCCCATATCTATAGCCACTTGTTGCAATGTCACGCCTTGTGGATAATTTCGGCGTTCACCATTATTGGTACAAATAATTTCAATCATCGCTTCCTAAATTTCACAATGACTAAAATTATTCGATTTGAAGAATACGAGCAAATGATTTTTGAGGATTTTTGGGCTCACAGCCTACATTTGCCGTAACAAGATGTATTTCAGGCAGAATTATTTCAACTCATCGGCAAGGAACTGCGCAGTATATCCCACGCCACGAGCCACAACCTGTTCTGGTGTGCCCTCGCTTATGATTTGCCCGCCACCTGAACCGCCTTCGGGTCCCATATCAATAATGTGGTCGGCAACTTTCACGACGTCGAGATTATGCTCGATGACAACCACGGTATTACCTTTATCCACAAGTTTTTGCAAAACATCAAGAAGCACTTTTATATCCTCGAAATGCAGGCCCGTTGTCGGTTCGTCAAGAATGTATAGAGTCTTGCCCGTATCCTTCTTTGCCAATTCCGAAGCCAACTTGGCACGTTGCGCCTCTCCACCGCTCAGTGTTGTTGATGGCTGGCCAAGTTTTACATAGCCAAGTCCGACCATTTGCAACGCCTTTATCTTCTGAAGTATTTTTGGCTGATTGTCAAAGAATTCGACAGCCTGATTTATCGTCATATCGAGAATGTCGGAAATGGACTTTCCCTTGTAACGGACTTCAAGAGTCTCACGGTTGTAACGATGGCCGTTGCACTCGCAACAAGGCACCAAGACATCGGGCATAAAATTCATCTCGATTGTTTGCACGCCTGCGCCCTTGCAAGTCTCGCACCGCCCGCCCTTGACGTTGAACGAGAAGCGACCTGCCTTGTATCCGCGGATTTGCGCCTCGGGCAATTTCTCGAAAAGCGAGCGTATGTCGGAGAAAACGCCTGTGTAAGTTGCTGGATTGGAGCGTGGTGTACGTCCAAGCGGTTCCTGATTCACCTCAATCACCTTGTCGATATTGCCAATGCCCTCGATTGAGTCGAACGGCAACGGTTCCTGAACCGAGCGATAGAAATGGTGATTAAGGATAGGATGCAACGTCTCGTTAATCAACGACGATTTTCCACTACCCGAAACACCCGTTATGCAGATGAACTTGCCCAACGGCAAAGTGAGTGTGACATTCTTAAGGTTGTGCCCTGTCGCATTTCGCAGGACAAGCGACAATCCGTTGCCCTTACGGCGTTTCTGGGGGATCTCAATCTGACGGGTTCCGTTAAGATATTGCGCCGTCAGCGAATCGGACTTGAGAATCTGCCAAGGCGCGCCCTCGCCTACCACCTCGCCACCCCGACGGCCTGCAAATGGGCCGATGTCGAGCACATAATCCGAAGCGAGCATCATATCCTTGTCGTGCTCGACAACTATGACGGAGTTGCCTATGTCGCGCAGTTCCTTCAACGACTCGATGAGTTTGCGGTTGTCGCGCTGATGCAGGCCTATTGAAGGCTCGTCGAGTATGTAGAGCACATTGACAAGTTGCGAGCCAATCTGTGTGGCAAGCCTGATGCGCTGGTTCTCACCTCCCGACAGGCTTCGCGAACTGCGGTTGAGCGACAGGTATTCAAGCCCCACTTTCATCAAGAAGCCTAACCTGCTACGTATCTCCTTCAATATCTCGACCGATATCTGACGCTGACGGTCCGACATT
>CALCFP010000287.1 GCA_937900725.1 uncultured Bacteroidota bacterium
CCCACGACAATCAAGAAGATCACTGACGGCATGGACGGCGAGAGGATTGTATACGTCGTCAAGAGCGGCGACAGCCTCGGAAGGATAGCCTCGAAGTACCACTGCACGGTCTCCCAGATCAAGAAATGGAACGGACTCGGCTCATCGAGAATCGACATTGGCCAAAAACTGAAAATCAAGCGATAACAATTTATAAGACAAGTCATTGAAACCTCAACGAATTCTGGCATTCTTACTGGCACTTGGCGTCATTGCATTGGGAATGGCACTGCTTTTCCCAAAAGACGGAATCATTGTCGGCGACAACATCAGACTTGTCTTTCATATTGATGCCTTGTCAGGAAATGCCGACAGCGTCAATCAGCAACGCATCGACAGCATCATCAATGAACATATTGAAATTGAAACTGATAGCACAACTGTAGACACACCCGTTGCCGACACTCTGCCTGCGGAAAGAATCGACACGGCGGTTGCCAAACCCGAACCCGCTCAAACAAAAAAGGCAAAAAGCAGACAACCGATAGAATTTGCAAGGAACGATGCCGAACGTTTCCAAACGTTGGCCAAGACATTGGCTAACAGCGACAACCGACAAATACGAATTCTGCATTACGGCGACAGCCAAATTGAGGGCGACCGCATAACTGGCTATCTGCGAAACCTGTTGCAACGCAAATACGGAGGAAGCGGTCCTGGATTGATGTCCGCAATGCCACCAATAGCGCAATCGTCGGCTATAAACCATTCGGCATCAGGCAATTGGAAAGTCTATTCAATATATAGCAAGAAAGACACAAGCATCCACCACAACAAATTCGGGATTATGGGCAGTCTTGCCCAATTCACTCCGACATCGGCGTGGATAGAATTTTCGCCGTCGGGACAGGCTTACAAGTCGGTGCAGAACTTCACGCAGTGCAATGTCTATTACGGACAAAATGAAGAGTCGTTCACCGTCAAAGGGTATGTCGACAATCAGTTGAAATGGTTTGAAGAGTTTGACCCGACAACCGACACAAAACGATTCCAATGGAATTTTGAGCAGGCGCCAAAGCATTTCCGCATCGAGATAGAATCTGAAAAAAAACTCGACCTTTATGCCATAACCTTAGATTCACCGACTGGCGTAATAGTTGACAATCTGCCATTTAGAGGCAGCAAAGGAACGGAATTTGTCAAACTTGACCTTGCGCAGATGAAGCAAATGGGGCGCTATCTACCTGTAAGCCTGATAATTTACGAGTTTGGCGTAAACGCAGTGACCAACAACTCTAAAAACTATAAATACTACGAGCAGAATCTGCGCAAGCAACTTCAATACCTGAAAAAAGTATGGCCAAAGGCGGAAATACTGGTAGTTGGCGTGAGCGATATGTCAGAAAAAGGCGCAAACGGCTACGTGACACGAGCATCGGTAACGAAAGTGACTGAAGCCCAACGCAATGCGGCATTTGCCGAAGGATGCGCATTCTGGAACCTATACGAGGCGATGGGAGGCTACAACAGTATGCCCGTATGGGTAGGCAACCACTTGGCACAAAAAGACTACACTCATTTTAACCGCGAAGGCGGACACCGTGTGGCACAGATGTTGTATGATGCAATTACGGAGGAACTCGACGCATCAATGCAATAGGCATCGGCCTTGAATGCTGGCTGGCTATTATAATATTGCCAATAAAAAGAGTATGAAAAAGGTCTATATGCAGTGATGTCTTACGATTAAAACAATATTGTTCTTAAATTTGTCACAGCATAATGGCATCATAATAAAAATATTTAATAATATATGTACATACTTGAAACTCAAGAAGTAAGCAAACAATA
>CALCFP010000288.1 GCA_937900725.1 uncultured Bacteroidota bacterium
TCAGTCTCGCGAATGTTGGCAAGGAACTTGTTGCCCAGTCCTTCGCCCTTGCTTGCGCCTTTTACAAGGCCTGCAATGTCGACAATTTCAATGGTTGTAGGTATTATGCGTTTCGGATTGTCGATGGCTGCCAATTTGTTAAGCCTTTCATCAGGCACGGTTATTACGCCCAAATTTGGCTCTATAGTACAAAACGGAAAATTTGCAGCTTGTGCCTTTGCATTTGACAAGCAATTGAAAAGTGTTGATTTACCTACATTTGGCAATCCAACTATACCACATTGAAGACCCATAGTATGTTTTTATAATTTGTCGCGAAAGTAATATAAATAGTTAAGGTGCGCTCTATTAATTCTCTGTTTTGGCCTTTCTGTTCCCAAAATGTTTGTCAACATGCCATTGTGCGACATTTGCAATGCATCTTGCATAATGTTGCACGACGTGGAAAGATGCGTGTCACCGGGAATTACGTCAATTTGCCACAACGCTCTTTTTCGGGAATAGCAACGACAAAGTGATGCTCAACGTTATGATGCCCAAAATGACAAATAGCGAGTGCAGCGACGTGAATCCAATGGCATCGAGCCAATGGTGCAGAAGAAGTTTTGCGCCTACAAACAGCAGCAGCACGGCAACACCCTGCTTCAGGTAGCAGAACTTGTCAACAGCGCCAGAAAGCATAAAGAACAGCGACCGCAGTCCTATTATGGCGAAAATGTTCGAGAAGAACACAATATATGGGTCGCAAGTGACGGAGAATATTGCGGGAATGCTGTCAAAGGCGAAAATCAAGTCGGTGAACTCTATAGTGATTACCACAATGAGCAGCGGCGTGATGAACAACCTGTGCTTGTGGTCGCGGATGAAGAACCGTCCGTTCACATAGCGAGGATATACATTGAAATGCTTCGACAGGAATTTCACCAACTTGTGGTCGCGGGGATCGGCATTCGAGTTGTCCTCCTCCTTCTGGAAAAACATTTTTATACCCATATAGGCCAGATAGACACCGAATACAAGCAATATCCAGTTGAACTTCTGGATAAGCGACGAGCCAAGGAATATGAAGGCGAACCGCAAGATTATGGCTCCAAGTATGCCCCAAAACAGAACCGACTTGTAGTCTTTCTTGCGAACGCCGAATCCGGTAAGCAGCATCAGCATTACAAACAAATTGTCGATAGACAGTGTCTCCTCAATCAGGTAGCCCGATATGAAGTCGATTGACGAACTCTTCTGATACTGTTCAATAGCCGATTCAATTGTCAATCCGTTGGCGATTGCCTCGTCGAGCGGAAGACCGTCGTATTTGAAATTGAGGCTGTACTTTTGCGTTACGTGCTGAAGTCCCTCAAACGAGTCGATTCCGTGAACCAGATGCCCGTTGGTGCGCAAGAATACAAAGAATGCAAGCGCAAGGCACACCCAGACGCAAGTCCATATTGACGCTTCCTTGATGCTCACTACGTGATGTCCGCGACCTACGCACAAGAGGTCGAACATCAGTACACCTATAATGAAGACTATGAATATCAGTAAGAAAAGGTTGTCCATAAGTATGTGGAATTATTGTTGGGGTGTTTAGATTGTTTGCCTTGTAGATGGGGTATGCCCCATTTATTTAATGGATTTATAAATACTTGTTTATTTCGATGCAAAAGTAAGATTTTTATCGGCTCACAGATGCCATAGTTGAAAAATGCAAAAACATAAAAAAACAGACTCCAAAATACATATTGTTTTTCACTCGACTATTTCTATTTTAGTAGTTTAATAATAAAAATATACCACTATGAAAAAGTTGCTTATGGCGCTATTGTTGTTCCCAATGATGGCAATTGCGCAAGATGGCAAAACAGGCGTGCCATTCAATGGCTTGATAACAGACTTGAACGGAATGCCTGCAAAAAAAGCGCATGTATATGTACATGACCATAATGCCTATGCATCGACGGATAAGCAAGGCCGTTTCGGATTGACTGACGTTAAGCCAGATGATACATTGAAGGTCAGATATAACGGGAAGACATATTTCGTTCCTGTTAATGGGAAGAAGAGTATGAAACTGCGTTTGATTGATCAACAGTCATTTGAGGCCGAAGAAGATCAGCAGTTGGTGAACTACGGGTTTTATTATGTGAAGAACCGTGAGCGTACGTCTTCGACATCTTCAATAAGCGGTGAGGAACTTGTTAAGACAGGCCGTGCTGATTTGTTGGATGCGTTGTGTGGCAAGATTCCTGGTATGACGTACAACATCATCGAGGGCCGTACGACAATCAGCATTAGAGGAGCTGCCGTATCAACATTAAATACTGAACATAATACCGAACCTATCTATGTTGTTGATGGTGTTGTGGTGGAAACTTTGTCGGGATTAACGGTGCATATTGTTGACCATGTAGATGTTTTAAAGGATGCAAACATGTATGGTGCCCAAGGCGCTAATGGTGCCATTGTGGTTTATACCAAAACAGGACTGAATCACTGATTGTAGTTTATTTTGTAGTAAATAATAAAATGTCAGCGAATTTAGTCGGCTGCCATTTTTTTCAACCAATATTAATATGAGTTTTTGTTGGGCGCTGCTATGCGGAATCAGAACATTAAATCATCCGCAGACAGGCAACTGAAATACACCGCTAACCACAAACAACAGAATGAATGAGGCAATGCCAGCCAGTAGCGGCGTGGCCACCCAGCCGAGCATGATGTTGCCCAACACCTTGAACTTGATACTGTGTCCGCCCTTGAGCAGTCCAATGCCCACAATGGCGCCAATCACAACCTGGGTGCTCGATATGGGCACTTGTGGGATGCGCCCCAATCCAAGCCAGGCAATGGCATCCGACAGACCTTTCGATGAAAAGACGAACAGAACGATGCTCTGCGCCAGCACCACCACCATTGCCGTCTCGGCCGAAAGTGGCATCAGGTCGTTGCCTACGGTTTCAATCACGCGTTTCGAGTATGTGAAGATGCCGAGCGATATGGCCAATGCGCCAATGAAGAACAACTGCTGTGCGCCCGAAAGCGTGAGCGGGCCTATGGTCAACGGGCTTAAACCAATGGAATTGACAAACACACCCATCACATTCACTATGTTGTTGGCCCCCAGGCTATAGGCTCCAAACGCGCCAATCACTATCAGCATGATCTTCAGTACGGCGTGTTTCCATATAAGATGCAGTTTGAGCCAACTGAATATGCGCTTGGTCGCGAAGAACAGCAGAATGGCGAAAATGGCCCCCAGAACCATGCCTATAACCCAAGTTGATGCTATCTCGCCCAGAAGTTTCATGTTGGTAGGGCGGTGCGCATAGGCGTTCCATCCGATGATGGCGCCCACAATGGCTTGCGATGTGGAAACCGTCAGTCGCAGCTTTGTCATCAGGAAAACGGTGAGTGCCGATGCCAACGCAACGGTGAACGAGCCAGCAATGGCATCTACCGAGCCGAGCTCGTTCAATGTGTCGGACCCGCCCTCGCCCTGGAAAGTGGCGCCAAGTATCACAAATATGCTTGCCACAATGGCCGCCGTACGGAATTTTACCATCCGCGACCCTACGGCCGAACCGAATATGTTCGACGCATCGTTGGCTCCTAGGCTCCAACCCAAAAACAGTCCGCTCGACAGGAAAAACAACAGCATAGGCTAAAGCATCACTTTTAATATCAATAAGGAAAGAATATCGCCGACATCCTCAGCCGCGTCGCTTATCTGCTCCACATGACGAGTAAAATAGCGCAACTGCTCCTTTTGAGCCAGGTCGATGTCGGGTGTCGATTGGAAAATGACACGGCGTAGGTCGTTGGCGGCACGGTCGCTCTCGCGTTCGTAGAAATAAATCTTGTTGATGTGCTCCTTTGCCAGTTCGGGCTGTGTGAAAAAGACACGTACGGCGGCAATGGCTTCGACCGCGGCCTCGTTCGACACGCTGTTGAGGCTTTTGAAGTCGGCTTTTATGGTGTCGGGCATTTGCGGAAGTTCTACGCTGAACTGCTGAAGCACGTATTTTGCCTTGTCAAGGATGTCGTCGGTCTTGTCGAGCAGGTGAAGCACGTCGCTTGCAAGTTGGGGCAACAGCGAGTGAACCAGAAAATCGTTCTCGATGCTGCGTTGTAGGGTGTCGGCCGCCGATTCCTTGTCCTCGACCAGCTGAAGACGCTTCTCAAACTCTGGAATCTTGCCATCGGCATAGTTGTTCACCGACTCGCGGAAAAGCAGCATCCCGTTTTCAATCTCATCTATGAAATTGTCAATCTGACGTATCGCTGCGCTGGCAGTTTTCAATATCCTTTCCATAGTTCACAATGTTTAGTGTGTACAAGGTACAATAAATAAATTAAGAACCACGTATTCCGGATCCAGAATTAGGTTTCGGCTGCCGGTATTTTGTGCGGTAGTCGCGGTGTGATTTTTTTTGATGATGAAGCAACGTTTAGATATTTTTGGCCATCTTGTTTTATACTGTAAAATGAGTGTAATTATATTTTGTTGTAAAAGAAAATGAAACGAAAAATAGCAATGTCGGTTTTGCTGCTTGTGGCACTAGCCATGCAGTCGAAATCAAATACGGTTGAAGATGAGAAATTTGCTGAACTTGAAGATGACTTGGCAGAAATGGAGACCCCTTTACAGTATAGTTACCATTGTCTGCGTTCTGGCAATTCGTCAGTCTGGTTCTCGTCTGGCTATACGGCTTCACGTGCCCATCCGGTAATGAGCAACTTGGTCATAGGCTACAATGGCTGGGGAAATGCCCCCCTTTCCGTGTCACCCGACACAAGCGCCCTTGAACTTGATGGGGCTTCATTCAACCTGACATTGTGCTTGTTCCCTTTCCTGTTTTATGACCTGAACAGTAGTGTGATGCTGTCGTCGGCTGTGGAATTCAAGTGGCGTTCGTTCAAGTTTGCCGACAAGTGCAACATATTGGCCGAAGGCGAGCAATGCCTGGAATATTCCCATTTCACCGACAATGGAAAAAAGAACAAACTTAAGATGACATATCTGTCGGTGCCTTTGAGGCTCGACTTGTATCCAAACAACAATTGGCACATTGTTGCCGGTGTCGAGGGCAATCTGCGCCTGTGTTCAAAAGTCAAGGCGAAGTCGTACGACGACGGAAAATTCAAGAAGAAGGGCGACTACTACATTAATCCGGTAAGTTGCAATGTGATTTTTGGCTTAAATTATCGCGGATTGGGAATAATGGCGTCAAAAGACCTCACTCCATTGTTCAAAGACGGCAAGGGGCCTGATGTGTACCCATATTCCATTGGTGTCTGCATCGACATCAATTACTTCAGTGCCGGTTTCAATATCCGGAATTAAGTCTGTTTCATATAAAAAACACAGATAGTTATGAAAAGACATCCCGGCCATAAGACACCTTCGGAAAAAATTTTTTTTATCGCAGGTGTAACACTTGAAATTTTGAAATCGTCTATATGGCGTTGATAACAAAAAAAACAAGGATATGAAAAAGATTTATTCAGCAATGGCTTTATGTTTGGCAACACTTGCCAGCACCACTGTTTTAGCAACAAACAACGATAGTGATAACTATTTTGCCGAAATGGCAGGCGATTCAGTTAGAGCACGCACAGCCGACACCACCAGATTCCATTTTGGCAAGCGCGAGGTGATATTTGACGGCAACGAGATACATTTCATCAAGGACCGTTTCTACAGCGATGATTTCAGCGAGTCTGACGACTGCACAGAAAATAACTGGTGCTGGGGTAACGAAGTGAGAGGTTTCCACTCGCATTTGGAAGGATTCGACTTGGGTGTGACTGGTTTCGGCTCAAACAAAATGTCGAATAGCATTGATGATGAAATCGGTTATATGAACCTGAATGAAAATCGTTCGGTACAAATAGCGTGGAATTTTACCAGTGTGTCGTTACCTATGGTTAACAACAAGTTGGCATTTTCAACCGGCGTGGGAATGAAGTGGGACATATACAATTTCTCGACTAAAAACCTATCCCTTTACGAATCTGAAGGTAAACTGCAATATGACTTCGATACGACAAAAGCATACGACAAGAGCAAGATGAGAGTATATAATATGGTGATGCCAGCAGTGATAGAGTGGCAGCCTGGCGTTGTAAATAGATTTTTTCTTATTGCAGGAGTTGAAGGAAACCTAAGGTTAGGCTCAACTACAAAAATGGTAGACTCAAAAGGACATAAATACAAGAGCCATAGTAATTTGGCACTAAATCAGTTTAGTTACAATGCATTTGTGCGTGTAGGTTGGGATAATTTCGGTATTTACGGCAAGGCCAACTTGTCGCCACTGTTCAAGGACGGCAAAGGCCCGGAATTATATCCT
>CALCFP010000289.1 GCA_937900725.1 uncultured Bacteroidota bacterium
GGTTGCGACATCGTAACTCACGCTACCACCAAATATATGGATGGCCACGCTACCAACGTCGGCGGTTGCATAGTCGATAGCGGTAATTTCGATTGGGAAGCACACAAGGATAAATTCCCCGGATTGACAGAGCCGGACCCGTCGTACCACGGATTGGCATACAGCAAGGCTTTCGGCAAGGGCGCATACATTACAAAGGCCACTGCCCAACTGATGCGTGACCTTGGCTCAATTCAGGCACCGCAAAACG
The DNA here is from genome assembly GCA_937900725.1 of uncultured Bacteroidota bacterium. Taxonomy (GTDB): domain Bacteria; phylum Bacteroidota; class Bacteroidia; order Bacteroidales; family SZUA-534; genus RUG13583. The sequence goes on from CALCFP010000289.1 coordinate 251, forward strand.
CATTCCTGCTCAACCTTGGTCTTGAAACCCTTCACGTGCGTGTGCCTCGCCATTGCGAGAATGCACAAAAGGTTGCCGAATATCTTGAGAAACATCCAAAAGTGGCTTGGGTTAACTACGCCGGCCTGAAATCGAGTCCATACCACGCTTTGGCACAAAAGCAGTTCACTAACGGACAATCGTGTGGCGTTGTCACATTTGGTGTCAAAGGCGATCGTTCTACCGCTATCAAGTTTATGGACAGCCTGCAGTTGGCCTGCATCGTGACTCACGTTGCCGATGCCCGCACTTGCGTGCTTCATCCGGCAAGCCACACTCACCGCCAACTGTCTGACGAGCAACTGATTGCCGCAGGTGTTCGTCCTGACCTTATCCGTTTCTCTGTCGGCATTGAGGATGTTGAAGACATCATCGCCGATTTGGAGCAGGCTTTGGAAAAAATCTAACATTTATAATTGCAATGCATTAAATGCCGGCCTAAAGCCGGCATTTTTTTTTGTTGTGGCATTATGTATTTGCATTTTGCCGGATTGTTTTTGTTGTATGTGTTTAAAACCGACATCAAGTATTGGCGCATTTTGCACAGAATAACGCAAATGAAATATTTATCTTTGCCACAAAATTTCAGGCGATGATTTATCCCGACAACTTTGAGCAAAAAATCGATTTCGTACGCATCAGGGAAACAATAAAGACATATTGTCTCGGCCCTGTCGGCCAGTGGCTTGTCGACAAGATGCGCTTTATGCCCAAATATGCCGACGTGCGCAACCGACTCGACGAGGTGTCCGAATTTATGCAGTTGCTACAGGTTGGAACGCAGTTGCCAACCGACTATTTCTTCGATTTAAGGCCATTGTTCGTCAAGATGAAGGTTGATGGCTCTTTTGCCGAAGTTGAAGAATTATTCTGCTTATACCGTTCATTGTCAACAGTAAAAGATGTGACAAGATTCTTCGCCAAAGAAGAAAACACCGAAAAATATCCGACCTTGAGCGCCATCGCATCAAACGTCACAGTGCACGCTTACGTGGTTGACAGCATTGAGCACGTTATGACCAAGCAAGGCCGTATCCGTGACAACGCGTCGCCCGAATTGGCGCAAATACGCAAGGAATTGGCCGAAAGGCAAGGCTCAGCATCACGGCTCATTCGCAAGATTATTGCCGAGGCGCAACAAGAAGGATGGGTTGAGGCCGACGCCACGCTTGCTGTCCGCGACGGGCGCGTTGTCATTCCAATACTAGCATCGCAGAAGCGAAAGATATCGGGCATCATCCACGACGAGTCGGCCACAGGAAAGACTTGCTATGTAGAGCCTGCGCCCGTTGTCGAGATAAACAACGCCATAACTGAACTCGAATCGGCCGAACGGCGCGAGATAATAAAGATACTCAAGACTTTAACCGACAGCATCCGTCCGTATGCCGACGATTTGGAAGATGCGATGATGTTTTTGGGCATCATCGATTTCATCCGCGCCAAGGCGAAATACGCGTTGCAGATTGGCGCCTGCGTGCCCGAACTGTCCGATGTGCCTTTGATTGATTGGCGCAATGCCCGTCACCCTATTTTGCTGATGAGTTTCCGCGAAGAGGGGCGCACGCTTGTACCGCTCAACCTAACACTCGATTCCACCGACCGCATTCTTGTCATAAGCGGGCCAAACGCAGGTGGCAAGTCGGTGTGCCTGAAAACCGTCGGACTGTTGCAGTATATGCTTCAGTGCGGGTTGCCGTTGCCTGTCGATTTTGGAAGCAAGGCGGGCATCTTCTCGAATCTGTTTATCGATATTGGCGACGAGCAAAGCATTGATAATGATTTGAGTACGTATAGTTCGCACCTTATGAATATGAAACATTTCGTGCGCAACGCCGACAACCGCACAATAATTCTCATTGACGAGTTCGGAACGGGAACCGAGCCGATGTTGGGCGGAGCCATTGCCGAGGCCATTCTCGACAGACTCAATCAAGCCAGAGTGTTCGGAGTGATAACAACCCACTACACAAACCTGAAGCATTTCGCCAATGGTCACGAAGGAATTGTCAACGGCGCTATGCTCTACGATACCAACAAGATGGAGCCAATGTTTGTTATGGAGATGGGCAAGCCAGGTAGCAGTTTCGCATTCGAGATAGCATATAAAATAGGCCTTCCGCAAGACGTCATCGACGACGCGCGGAGCAAGGTGGGCGAGGACCACCTGAACTTCGACAAGCATCTGCGCGAGATTGCCCGCGACAAGTATTATTGGGAGCGCAAGCGCGAGAACATACGCAAGATTGAGCGACGCCTTGAGGAGATGATGGAAACCGAAAAGAAGGAACTCGATGAAACAAGAAAATTCCACAAGGAACTGATTTCCAAATCTAAAGACGAGGCAAAACGAATCCTTGCCGACTCCAACAAGGCCATTGAGAATACTGTAAAACCTAAATTCCTTCTGTAAGGCAGATAAAGGAGGCACAGGCCGACAAGCAGAAGACCAAGGAAGCCCGCCAGAAACTTGATGAAGTGAAGCAGTCGCTCGAACAATCGCAAAGCGAGGAGGAAGAACGCATACTTCAGAAAATAAGAAAGTTGAAGGAACGCGAAAATCGTGTCAAGACAGGCAAGTCGAAACAGGAACAGCAATTGAGCATCGCCGATGTGGTGGCCGAGCGTGAGCGCGACTTCACCATTGGAATGCCTGTCAAGATTGACGGGCAGACTACCATTGGCGAGATAATGGAACTGAACGAAAAGAGTGCGTTGGTCGCATTTGGCAATATGTACATAACCATATCGGGCGACAAACTTCAGCACCTGAACGACGACGAAAAGAAAAAAATCCGCAAGAGCGTACGTCAAGGCAGTTTCCAGCAGTCGTATGAACTCAATCAGCGCAGGCTGTCGTTCAATCCAGGTCTCGACGTGCGTGGAATGCGGGCCGAGGAGGCTGTGAGCCGAGTGGCCAGTTTCATCGACGAGGCCGTTATGGTCGGCGCATTCGAGGTGAAGATTCTGCACGGCAAGGGCAACGGCATCTTGCGCCACGTCGTCCGCGAGTATCTGCAGACTGTTGACGTCGTCAGCAGTGTCCGCGACGAGCACGTTGATTTCGGCGGAGCGGGAATCACCGTGGTCGAAATAGGCTAACGGAGATTTTTTCAGTTGTCAATCAACGCTTAATGTCGGCAGAAAAAAAACTACATCCTGAATCCTAATTCCTAAATAAACAAATTATCTTTGTAGCCGAATTAAAAACAATGTAAAGGTTCTTCAAATGATTAGCAGACGATTAATTAGAGTAAAAGTTCTTCAACTTCTCTATGCATATTTCAATGGCAACAATTCTGAAGGATTGCCAAAATACGAAAAAGACCTTCAGAAAAGCATCGAAAAATCGTACGACCTTTATCACCTTTTCTTCATCCTGCTTCTAGATGTAAACCGTTATGCGCAAGACAAAATCGAGTTGCGCAAGACAAAACTCATCGCGTCGCAAGACGATTTGAATCCAAATACGAAATTTGTCGACAACAAAGTTGTAAGACAACTTGAGCAGACCGAGGCTTTGCGCGTCTATGCCGATGCTAATGTTCTCAATTGGAATGCCACGCCTGAACTCATCAAGCATATATATAATGTGATGGTGGAGTCGGATAGTTACAAGACTTATATGGCCAGCGCCGATTACACATATGATGCCGATCGCAAGTTCGTGATGAACTTCTTCAATGAATATATGGTCGACGACGATATGCTTTATCAGGTGCTTGAGGAAAACTCGATATTCTGGAATGATGATATTGAGTTCGTCTTGAGTATGAACATCAAGACTGTTGAGCGGATTAAAGAGAACGCCACGTCAGTCCCTTTGATGAAACTATACAAGAACGACGACGACCGCAAGTTCACAACCGACCTTTTCTGCAAGACAATTCTCAATCACGAGGAAAACGAGAAAATAATCCGTCAGCATATCAAGAATTGGGACCTTGAACGTCTTGCGCAGATGGACTTGCTAATCATAGAATTGGCGATAGTGGAGATTACCAGTTTCGAGAGCATCCCAGTAAAGGTTAGTTTCAACGAGTACATCGACCTTGCCAAATTCTACAGCACCGAGCGTAGCAATGCCTTTGTCAACGGCATTCTTGACAAGATTATCAATAGTATGAAAACCGACGGCAAGATTAACAAGACAGGTCGCGGTTTGATTGAAAACTAATAAATTACGACACTATTTACGATGAAGCCTGTTTTCGGGAAAGTCATATTGATTGTGATTGCTGTCAGCCTTGCAGGTTGTGGCAGGCAATCGCGTCAGTCTGAAACCGCAAACGGCACACCGCAAATCAGTTTCGATGTCGATAGCCACAATTTCGGCACAATAGCGCAGGGCGAAAAAGTCTCGCATACGTTCAAATTTCGCAACATTGGCGACGGCAATCTTGTAATAACCGATGTCACCACGAGTTGCGGATGTACCGCATCAAAATATTCTGTCGAGCCAGTGGCACCTGGCGACAGCGGTACTGTTGAAGTCATTTTCGACAGTTACGGACGCGAGGGGAAGCAGTTGAAATCCGCCAATGTTTGGACAAATTGTGGCGCCGAACCTATAAAATTGCAGATTTTCGTTAATATTGAAACTTTAAATAAATAATAATCACTATGAATCTATTAAGCATTTTTTTGATGGCACCACAAGGTAGCGGTGCACAGGCACAAGGCAGTGCAGGATCAGGACTTATTATGATGTTGTTGATCATCGTCATTTTCTATCTTTTCCTGATTCGTCCACAAGCCAAGAAACAGAAAGCGGTAAACGAGTTCCGCAAGTCTCTTCAGAAAGGCGACAAGGTCCTGACCGTTGGCGGTATTTACGGAACCATTGCCGAAGTGAAAGAGACAACCGTGCTTCTTGAAGTGTCTAACGGCGTGCTGATTAAGGTTGACAAGGCAGGTCTTGTAAAGGATCCTGCAGATGTCACTGCACAGGCATAATTACAACTTGATTCCGCTTTTTCGCGGAAACCCGCATTTTTTTTAAATTTGACATTTGAAAAATGCGGGTTTTGTGTTTTGTGATGAACGAGTCAGACATTAAAATAGTATCAGTTGTAAGGCAGAAGTTGCGTTTCGACAAGCGGATGCTACTGTACGTGGTGTTTTTTTGCTTTTCGGCGCTAATGTGGTTCTTCAACAAATTGGGTGAAGAGACAAACGCCACAATCCAGTATCCTATTACATTTATCAATCTGCCTATGCAGAAGGTTGTCGTCAACGGCCTTCCAGACAATTTCGACTTGAGTGTCCACGCTCGAGGGTTCGATATTCTGCGCTACAAGTTGGGAAAAACGCCTGAACCGGTAGTCATAAACTTGAGCCGTCTCAACCACATTTTGGCAAAAGAGTCAACAATGGAGTTCAATTTGGGCACAAGCGTTCTCTTTGAGGAAATTAGGTCGCAGTTGCCAAGTGATATCGAATTGTCAATGATTCAGCCAGATACGATTTATTTTGTTTTCTCGAATTATGGAGAGAAGCGTGTGCCTGTCGTACCTGTGCTCGACCTTCATTTTGCCAGCCAGTGCCGTGTCGACGGAGAGGTGAACGTGGAGCCTGCTATGGTAACAGTCAATGGTCCTGACATCATTCTCGATACGCTTCAGGCCGTTTACACGAAACCTGTATCGGCGCGCAAGGTTACTCACAATGTTCGAAAAAACATTGAACTGCAACCAATTGAAGGATTGGCGCTGATTCATCACAAAGTGAAGGTGGAAGTGCCTGTTTCAAAATTTACCGAGTCGCTGATAACAGTGCCGATCACAGTCAAAAATGATTCTGCCAACCATAAGGTCAAGTTGATGCCAAACGAGGCTGTCATTCGATTTTGGGTATCAATCAACGACTTCTCGCGCATTAACCAGTCCGATTTCAAGGTTGAGGTTGATGCAAGTCAGATTGATTCGCAGATTGGCTTGCAGTTGCCTGTCGATATTCCTGTTATGCCACAGAATGTTTTCAATGTTCAGATTGATCCTAAAATTGTGAATTTTGTTATTGAATCAAGATGATAACCATTGGGCTCACAGGTGGAATAGGCAGTGGCAAGAGTTATGTGGCTGAATTCTTTGCTGAATGTGGCGTGCCGTGCTATAATTGCGACAGTCGTGCCAAAATGCTCAATAATACAAATGCCAATATAATCAATTCTATAACAAAACGATACGGTCAGCAAGCATATATTGATGGTGAACTTGACAGAAAATTTGTTGCGCAGAAGATTTTTTCCGACAAGCGTGAACTGCAATGGATGAACTCGCTTGTACATCCTGTTGTGCGTGCCGATTTCATTCAATGGCGCAGTCATCAGACGGCAAATATGGTCTTGGTTGAGTCGGCAATACTGATAGATAGCGGGTTCGGTGAAGTTTGTGACAAGATAGTTGTAGTTGATGCACCAATTGATTTGCGATTGGAAAGAGTTATGCAACGTGACGCAACAACGCGCGAACAGGTATTGAAACGTATTGGCAACCAAATGAATAACGAAAAAATGCTCATCCGTGCCGATTATGTCATTGTCAATAACGGCACCGCCGACATTGCATCGCAGGTCGATTCAATATTGAGCAGTATACGATAGTCGGAAGGTTAATAAGAAAAAAATAGTAGAGGATATGAAATACAAAAAGTGGATTGGTGGAGGTTTGGGTTGGGTTTTAGGTGGCCCGCTTGGAGCAATTCTAGGTTACCTTTTAGGTTCCGCATTTGACAAGTCGGATTTCAGCACATCTGGCTCAAGGCCGAACCAGGGATACGAAAGCCCTACATATCAGCGACAGACCACATCTCGAAACGATTTTATGGTCAGCCTGGTAGTGTTGACAAGCGCAGTAATGAAAGCCGACGGGCGTGTGACCAAGGCTGAACTCGACTACGTCAAGCAGTTCTTTGTCCAGCAATTTGGTGTGGCCGCGGCGACAGACGGCGTAAGAATGCTTCGTGACATTCTGAAAAACAACATTCCTGTCGATGATGTTGCGCGACAGATTGGTCAACATCTCAACTATGCAAGCAAACAGCAACTCTTGCATTATCTTTTCGGAATCTCAAATGCCGACGGACAAATACATCCGAATGAGGTGAATCTTATCGCCAATATTGCAGCCAATATGGGTGTGAGCGACACTGATTTCAAATCTGTCAAGTCAATGTTCATCAAGGATTCCGCTTCGGCCTACACCATTTTGGGCATCTCGCCAAGCGCAACTGACGACGAAGTCAAGAAGGCGTACCGCAAAATGGCTGTCGAGAACCATCCAGACAAAGTATCTTATTTGGGCGAAGATGTGCAGAGAGCAGCCAAGGAGAAATTCCAGAAAATCAACGAGGCTTACGAGACTATCAAGAAAGAACGCGGAATGAAATAGGCGTTGTGCCAAATATTATAGATGAATAATTAGGGAAACACCTAAAAACTTGACTATATTTGACGCATAAATCACAATTTTATTTTTAATAAATGATGAAATCTATCAAGACTTTAGTCGTGCTTGCCGTTTTGGCATTTGGCACAACCTCTACTTGCTTTGCTCAAGGCTGTTTTTCAACTGTAAACAAGGACCTTACGTTTTATATGTCGGCGCTTGCGCTGTTTTTTGCGATTGTTGCCCTGCTTATTTCAATAATTTCAAGTCGTAGGACAAGGTTGAAAATGGTCAACACAGCCGAGGATTTTAGGTTGATGCTCGAAAGTACAAAAAACACTATCGATAAGAATGTCAAGAATTTGCGCCGTGAGATGCAACGCAATTTCCAAAATGTTCCAAAAAATGATAGTGCAAATGGTGCCGAAAAGACTGAACGTCCGAAACCAGCACCACGTCATCGCCGTCCTTACCGACGCCCTCAACCAAAGGATCAGGCTCAGGAACAGGCAAGTGCTGAACCACAAGATGAGCCAAAGGCAGAATAATGATTCGACCCGCCAACATATGCAAGGGCGATAGGATTGGCATTGTTGCACCTGCCAGGTTCATTCCTGAAGATAAATATCTTGCAATATGTCAATTTGTTGAAAAGCAAGGTTTCGTGCCAGTATTGGGGCGGACAACACATCTCACTCACGGTATTTTTGCGGGCAGCGATGCCGAACGGGCAGCCGATTTGCAGTCGATGATTGACGATGATGATATAAAGGCAATTCTTTGTGTCAGAGGTGGTTATGGTTGTATCAGGATTATTGAAAGTTTGAATTTGGAACCATTGCTCAAGAAACCGAAATGGATAGTCGGCTTCAGCGATGTGACAGTCCTGCATTCAGCACTTTCAAAGATAGGCGTGGCGAGCCTTCACGGGCAGATGCCTGTAAACTTCACA
>CALCFP010000290.1 GCA_937900725.1 uncultured Bacteroidota bacterium
TTCGATTCAAACAGAACTTGCTCGCTGTCAATCAGTTTTGTAAGTTTTTTACGGCTGTCGAGTTTTTTGCCCTTGTATGCTATCACCAACACCGTGCTTTTTTGGGGATTTCCCACATATATGGCAAACGGGTCAACCTTTCCTTCGCCCGCACCGTCGAGACCTTTGACGTTCTGCGCTTCCTTGACAATCACCAAGTTATATTCCGACATCATCGGGAAACGCTTGGCCGTGTTTATTATCTGTCCCAAATCGACATCAGCACCATATACAACTGTTTGATTGAAAGCCTTTTCATCTTCCTTTAGAAGATTCTTTTCTATATAGTCGGTTATCACATCAATGAAATACGGTTCCTCGCCCATAAGGAAATAAACGGGCTTGAACTTTCGCTCCTTCAGGTCGCGCATTATCTGTTCGAATGTCTGCATAAAACTCTGTATTTCAAAATTGTATAGATAAAAGATGTCAACGGCGCCAAAAGCGCAACAAATGTCAAAGATAAATTTTATGCCGATAAATGTCAATCGGTGGGCGTCACTTGCCCAAATATTTTCTCACCATCTCGGCATTATCGACGCTGTGGGTATCGATTTCGAGCAAGGCGCATTTTTCGGCCTCGATGAATTTCTGCCATTGGATATCCAATTCATCTGCACTGCCTGCCTTGAAATGCTGGACTCCGAAAGCCTGACAAATGCCTTGTGCGCTGAAGTTTAGCGGTGTTGTGAAATACTCGGCGCAAGTGGTGTCCTTGATGTAGTTGAGAACACTGAAAATGTTGCCACCGCCGTTATTCATCAGCACGATCTTGAAATTCTTGCGCAAATGTCTGTTATAAAAACAGTTACTGTCGTAGAAAAAGCCCACGTCGCCTGTGATTGCAAGTGTAAGATTGTCTGTCGCCAACGACGCTCCGCCTGCCGTCGATAGACAGCCATCTATTCCGCTTGTGCCACGGTTGCTGTAGTAATCGGCATTGGGCAGTTTGCTGTAAAGTTCGGCGTAACGTATTGGCGTGCTGTTCGATATGTGAAGGATGACCTTCTCGGCTGACTGCGCCAATTTTCCGTAAACGAAATTGTGCGCATAGAAATCGCACCAAGGCAAATTAGCAACATATTGGCTGTGACGCATTTGCGCATCGGCGTATGCCAAAGACCATAACTGTCGGTATGCGCAAGTCTTTGCTTCACAATTATTTATCAGAAACTCGACGAACTTGCGCGAATCGGCAATTATTTTGTCGGTAAGGCAACGGTAAGTGTCAACGGGCATTGGATTAAGGTCGATATCGATGTGGCGCTGTGGCTTGTTACGGCGCAGAAACATCTTCAGTTCCTTTGAGATAATGGCGTTGCCCAAGGTTATGAGCAGGTCGGGACGGAAATCAGACTCTTTTTCCTTCGGCATCCACGCAATCACGTTTTCGGGCGTGCCAACCGTGCACGAGTCGATGTTCGATGTGGGTGGCGCCACCACGACGCAGTTCTTTTGCTCGGCAAGTTGCAACAAAAGGTTGTCTAAATGCCTGTCAGGCAGATTGATGCCCACAACAACCATAATTTTTTCGGCATCGTTCCAAATGGCTGGAACATTGTCGAAAGTGTCGCAACGTGGCATCGTTGGGCAGAAATCGCGCAGGGGCGAATCGTCAACCTCCGTCTGCCCGTAAAGCGGATTGTCGAGCGGAACGTTTATGTGCGCTGGGCCTAACGGGAATTTTGCGAAACTGCCGAAAAAATCGGCGAGCATCTTTTCGGACTGCGCCAATGAGCCGTCGGCCGACTCGTCGGGCAAAGAGCACGACAATTTTATGTAGTTGGCGTAAATTCCTGCCTGATGAATTGTCTGGCCGTCTTCGTGGTCGATCCACTCGCTCGGACGGTCGGCGGTTATGGCAATCAGCGGAACTTCCTGATAATAAGCCTCGGCGAGCGCAGGCGCATAATTGAGCACCGCCGTTCCCGACGTGCAAATCATAGCCACTGGCTGGCGCAACTGCCTGGCCATACCCAAGGCGTAGTATGATGCGCTACGCTCGTCGATTATTGAAAAGCATCGGAACTGCGGATTGCCCGTAAACGCAATTATAAGTGGCGCGTTGCGCGAACCTGGCGACACAACAACGTGGCGCACACCTGCCTGAAGCAGTCTCTCAACTATCAGATTTACAATTTGTTTGTCTGAAGAAATATGACTCGACATCGACTTTTGCTATTTTTTTATAAAGCGTAGCAAGTTAGCCAATTTTAGTTCAGTTTCGACCCATTCGTTTTCAGGATTTGAATCTGCCGTTATTCCGCCTCCTGCATATATCAACATCCCGTCGTCAAAAGCCTGGAAGCAACGGATATTGACGTATAGCATTGATTCTGACTGGCTTATTGGGCCCACAAATCCCGAATAGTACTGACGGCTGTAACCTTCAATCTCTTTCAGTGCCTGACGCGCCATCGATACTGGCAGACCGCATATTGCAGGTGTAGGATGCAAACTTGCGACAAAAGCGCCGACTCTGCCTCTTATGTTGCTGATATCCAAATCGAAATCGGTGCGCAAATGTGCCAACGGACCCGTTTTGGCCGTATATGTTTCCGATTGGCGGAATTCAACATTATTGTTCTTCAGAACCTCGCGGATATGTTTTGCAACCAATTGCTGTTCAGTCTTTTCCTTCTGGCTCCAATTTACATTGCAGGCTGGTTGCGTTCCTGCCAAGGCAACAGTTGAACCGACATTGCCGTTTGCCGAAAACAACAGTTCGGGCGATGCTCCCGACCAATAGCCGATTTGTGGTATATAAACCTGATATACAAACGCTTCGGGATATTCATCGCATAGTGTTCCGAACAATAACGGCCCGTCTGGCATTCTGAACTGGCTGAACCACTGACAGCGACTCAAAACCACCTTGGGCATTTCACTGCCAATACGTTGCAACAGCAAGCCTAGTTTATGGATGTATGACTCTCGGGTGGCGCAATGGCCTGCCATCTCCAAGCCTTTATGTTGCCTATGCGACATATCGGTCAGCGAGACCTCCTGCTTGTCGGGGAGAATAAAAATCGGGCAATCGGCACTCCACTCAAACGGAGCAAACACGAAGCCATCAAAATTATCTTGAATCTGCTGACATTCAACAATTTCGTTCTTATGGCAATAAACCGATTCAATGTCTTTTGAATTCGGTCGGCGCCAAACCGCAAAAGCATAATCGCTGTTGAGCAACCTTGCGAAGAAACCGCTGTCGTAACCGTCAGATTTCACTTTTTAAGATTGATAACAAAGTTTGTCATACGTGTAACATTCACCAATTTGCCCTGGCTGTTGCGAATCTTGATCTCGCTGACGTGCGTTGTCCGCCCTTTATGCAACAGAGTGGCGCGGGCAGTGACAGTCCCCGTCGCAGGCGCCAAATGGTTTCCGTTTATTTCGAGTCCGCGGACGTCCTGTATCTCGGCATCGACATTTATGTATGAAAGGCAACTGCCTACCGACTCGGCCAAGGCGATGAGCGCCCCGCCGTGACCTATGCGCGCAGGCGTGCAATTACGCTCTGTGATAGGCATTGTGGCCTCGAGCCAATCGTCGCCGACAGCAGTGAATTTTATCCCGAAAAACTCCATCAGCGTTCCCT
>CALCFP010000291.1 GCA_937900725.1 uncultured Bacteroidota bacterium
CATTGTCTGCCAGATTTCCTCGGTTATGAACGGCATAAACGGATGCAACAGTTTAAGCATTTTCTCAAACAGTTCGGTTACGGCGTTGTAAGTTTTTGCGTCGCAAGCGGTCTGATATGCTGGCTTCACCATTTCAAGGAACCAGGCTGAGAATTCATCCCAGAACAGGCGGTAAACAGTCATCAATGCCTCTGACAGGCGGAACTTGTCGAAGTGGTCGTTGAGCAGAGCGACAGTGCTGTTCAGTTTTTGGTTGAACCACTCTATTGCGATGCGAGCAGAGTCGGGCTGTGGCAGTTTGTCGTCAACATCCCAATTATATACAAGGCGGAACGCGTTCCAAATCTTGTTGGCAAAATTTCGTCCCTGCTCTGGCAGAGAATCGTCGTAAAGCAAGTCGCCACCTGCAGGCGAACATAGCAACATTCCGACACGTACACCGTCTGAACCGTATTTTTTCATCAGTTCGATTGGGTCGGGCGAGTTGCCAAGCGACTTGCTCATCTTGCGTCCCAACTTGTCACGGACAATGCCTGTGAAATATACGTTGCGGAAAGGCACATCTTTCATATACTCCTCGCCTGCCATGATCATTCGGGCAACCCAGAAGAATATGATATCAGGACCTGTAACCAAGTCGCAAGTTGGATAATAGTAGTTTATTTCCTCGTTGCCAGGAGTGTTGATTCCGTCGAATAGCGAGACTGGCCACAACCAAGAAGAGAACCACGTGTCGAGTGCATCCTCGTCGTGCTTCAACTGCTCGGCTGTAATATTCTCGTATCCCTTAATCTTCTTTGCTTCAGCCAATGCTTCGTCGGCATTCAGCGCCACAACAAACTTTTCTTCCTCGCCTTCGGCTGTTGGCAGGAAGTAGGCAGGAATGCGATGTCCCCACCAAAGTTGACGGCTGATGCACCAATCCTGTATGTTCTCAAGCCAGTTACGGTATGTCGATACGTACTTGTTTGGATGGAACTTGATTTTGCCCTCAAGGACTGGTGGCAATGCTATGTCGGCGAAATGCTTCATACTTAGGAACCACTGCTTGCAAAGCCGAGGCTCGACGGCTGTGTCCTGATTGCGTTCGCTGTATCCCACCTTATTGTCGTAATCCTCAATCTTCTCCATCAGGCCAGCATTCTGAAGGTCGATGGCAATATGAGTCTTCGAGCCGAAATCAATCATGTAAGGC
>CALCFP010000292.1 GCA_937900725.1 uncultured Bacteroidota bacterium
CCTAAATGAATTAAATCCTAAATGAATTAAATCCTAAATGAATTAAATCCTAAATGAATTAAATCCTAAATCCATCAGCCAACAAAAATGGTCCACAATCGAAAAATAGGCCTGGAATTTTGGGGTTCGGAATACAATGCCATTGGTCAGACAACTACATCTATCTTGCCTAACGGCTGACATTTTTCAAATCCACTATCGGCTCCAATCCCAAGACATCGGGTATCAAATTCCATCTAAATTCACCAGTAAGCTCATGCAACGATATGGCAGTGGGTTTGTCAACAATTCCTGCATAGTTGGCAATCAAGCCAAGCAGTTCCTCGGGCGTGTAGTTTTGCCTAAGCGTTCCCATATCGGTGCCCTTGTCACGTTTGGCAAGGCGGCGTCCTCCTTCCGACATCAGCAGCGGCACGTGCGCAAACTGCGGTGTCTTATAGCCCAAAAGACGGTAAAGGTATATCTGCTGCGGAGTTGAAGGCAGAAGGTCGCAACCTCGCACCACCTCGGTTACTCCCATAAGGGCATCATCGACAACCACCGCAAGCTGATAGGCGAAATTGCCGTCGGCACGCTGGACAATAAAGTCGCCGCATTCGTGGGCCAGATTGTAACTCTGACGCCCGTAATGGATATCTGTAAAGCATATCTCGGCATCGTCCACCATAAGCCTTGTAGCAGGCTTGCGCACCTTTTCGAGTTCGACGCGTTGGCTTTCGGCAAGGTTCCGGCAGCGACCGCTGTAAACCACCTGCCCGTCGGCCTGGTGAGGCGCGCTTGACGCCATTATGTCGGCTCGCGTGCAGAAACAAGGATACAACAATCCTTTGGCACGCAGTTTTTCTAGTTCGTTTTGGTAAATCGCGTTGCGTTGGCTTTGGCAATAAGGCCCGTTGGGTCCGCCGGTGCTTCCGCCCTCGTCCCATACAAGCCCCATCCAGCGGAGGTCGTCTTCTATCTGCAAGGCATATTCTGGTTTGCACCGCTGACGGTCGAGGTCCTCAATGCGAAGCAGCCACTCGCCTCCCTGACTTTTAGCCGACAGCCACGAGAGTACGGCACTATAAATATTGCCAAGATGCATTCGGCCGCTTGGCGATGGAGCAAAACGGCCTTTCATGGATTAGAATTTCAGACAGAAGCCAAGTCCGGCTGGCGACATCCCGACATTCAGGCTAATGCCATCCTCGTCTTTCTTGGGCGGGATGTACTCCTCGCCCATCAGGCGCAGAGCCTCTTTCGACTGCCTGTTGTAGTTTATGAACAACGGCACCGATATTGCCGCCATGCAGCAACCGGCAACAGCCATCGGCACATTGGGCTTGTCATCCCAAATACAACTTATCAACGGATAGGCCACAAGGCAGCCGCCCGTGATGCAGAACACTATGCCGAACACTTTCGACTCCTGAGCCTTGCCAAACATGTCGGCAGCCGGTTCATTTGCGCCGCTGCCGGCTATCATACGGTTAAGGCTGACCTTGCAACTGTCGACATAAAACCTGTTTATGAAACAATGCCGCTCCATCACCACCGATTCCACACTGATGGAATCCTGAGCTGCAATAGTGTTGCAAACAGCAATAATGACGGTGAGCAATAGCAGGCGCTTCATTATTCCAGAGTCTCTTTTATCTGATAATTGTTACGGTCGGTGGAACTGCGCGATATGAGTTCGCCAAGGAATCCAGTAAGGAAGAGCTGCGTACCCATAATCATGCATGCAAGGGCAAGATAGAAATAAGGGCTGCTTGTGACAAGCGGCGCCATTATGCCTCGCGACATTGAAACCATCTTTATTGCGCCAACAACAATGGCAGCCACAAAACCTATGAAGAATACAAACACGCCAAGAGTGCCGAACAAGTGCATCGGCTTTTTGCCGAATTTGGTCATGAACAATATCGACATGAGATCGAGGAAACCGTTGATGAAACGCTCGATGCCGAACTTTGTCACTCCGTACTTGCGTGCGCGGTGAACGACTACCTTTTCGCCGATTTTGCCGAATCCGGCCTGTTTTGCAAGTACAGGAATGTAGCGGTGCATCTCGCCATAAACCTCTATCGACTTCACCACGTCGCGGCGATAGGCCTTCAATCCGCAGTTCATGTCATGCAAGTGGATGCCTGTTGTGACGCGGCCAACCCAGTTATAGAACTTGCTGGGTATGGTCTTTGTTATAGGATCGTGACGTTCTTTTTTCCAGCCAGAAACCATGTCGAACTTATCATCGACTATCATCTTGTACATTGCAGGTATCTCGTCGGGGCTGTCCTGAAGATCGGCATCCATGGTGAACACCACATCGCCTTCAGCCTCGCGGAATCCGCAGAAGAGAGCCGCCGACTTGCCGTAGTTGCGACGGAACCTCAGAGCGCGAATTGAACCATATTCGTCTGTCAGTTTCTTGATTTCCTCCCACGAACCATCGGTGCTTCCATCGTCAACAATCACAATCTCGTAAGTGAAATTGTTCTCATACATCACCTTGGCAATCCATGCCACAAGTTCGTTTATCGATTCTTCCTCGTTATATAGAGGAATTACAACGCTTATATTCATTTATTTACGTATTATTCAATGGTAACATGCCTCTTTGCCCTGATAATGTTTGCCAGCACAAGTCCAAAAAACGAAGTTCCTATAAATTGATAAAAAAACATGACAAACGCCATTGAGCCCGCCGACAATGTCTGGTTGAACAACTGCAACATGGCATCGGACTGATCTGCCGTCATTGTACCCAATTGGGCAAAATACTCATTGGCCATGTCCTTTATCACTTCAATGTCGCTTGGTGCAATTGCTCGAATATTTCGGCGAGAAACTCGACCATCGCTGCGGACACTGCGACGTATGCCAGAGCGAGGGTC
>CALCFP010000293.1 GCA_937900725.1 uncultured Bacteroidota bacterium
GATTGCACATTCCGTGCTTCTTGGCATCGCTACGCACATACACAAAAGGAAGGTTCATAGCCTCGGCAACCAAGATGCCATGTGCGATTGCGCCTGTTGCAACGCCTGCAATAACCTCAACATCAGGATATTTCTGCTTGATGAGAGTCACGAAAGAATCGCGGATATAGTCGCGCACGTTTGGAAATGAAAGAGTTGCGCGATTGTCGCAGTAGATAGGCGATTTTAGTCCCGATGCCCAAGTGAAAGGGTTTGATGGTGACAGTTTAATTGCTTTAATTTGCAGTAAATTAGAAGCAACGTTTTGTTGAATTTGAATTACATTATCCATAATGGCTCAAAAATATAAAGTTTTCTTTTTCGGTAACGTGTTGGTTTTCACTGATAAATCAGAAATAAAACGTCGCACGACAATTCTCTACAAATATAGGGATATAGCCGATTTACAGTCATTTCTATTCAATTTTATTAAAGAATCTGGCGAACACCACGTGCGCATTATGTGTGGCAATGTCGAGACAGTATGGGCAGAGTTCTGCTCACTGTTCGAAGTAAGGCGCGCTTCAGGCGGACTTGTAGAAAACAGTGGCAAATACCTATTCATCAAGCGAAAAGGATTTTGGGATATTCCCAAGGGCCATATCGAAAAAGGCGAGACGAGTGAGATTGGGGCGCTACGCGAAGTTGAAGAAGAGTGTGGCATAAGCGGAATGTCTATTGAAAGGAAAATCTGCACTACATATCACACGTACGAACTTGAAGGAAGACAAATACTGAAATCAACCGACTGGTACCTAATGAATTACAACAGACCTTCGGCATTGAAGCCTCAAACCGAAGAGGACATCACCGACGCCATTTGGGCAAAGCCCGACGACATCGACAAATTGCTCGAAAATAGTTTTTCTTCGATACCCGAAGTGATAAAGAAATATCGGAAAAGCATTGATTAATTATTTAAAAATGAAAAGGATATTCGTTTTTGCAGTATTGTGTCTTACGGCTATTTCAGTCAAAGCCAGCAATTATGACTATCGCCCATTGAGCGACGATTCGTACGTTGAAATCTACACTTGCGCGCCTGGAAATCAACTCTATTCACAGTTTGGACATACGGCCATTGGCGTAATCGACCCAAAACAAGGAATTGACGAGGTGTTCAACTACGGGACTTTCAGTTTCAACACACCTCACTTCTACCTGAAATTCTGCGCGGGAAAACTGCTCTACCAACTGACTTCGGAATCATTTAACCGTTTTGTCTATACCTACGAATACAGAGGCAGACAGGTGTTGGCACAAAGGCTCAACCTTTCGCTCGAGCAACGCCAACACCTGTTTGACTTGCTGAACGAGAACAACAAACCCGAAAATTGCGACTATCAGTACGATTTCTTTTTCGACAACTGCGCCACACGTGTGCTTGATATGCTATACAAGGCCTTTGGCGAGTCGCTAACATATTGCAAAGCCGATTCTGCAAATGTCTCGCTACGCGATTGCCTGCACCCCTACCTCAACGACAGCAAATGGACAAAAGCAGGGATTGACCTTGTTTTGGGCTCTATCACCGACAAATCGGCATCAAAGCGCGAGCAGTCGTTCATTCCCGACAAACTCTGCGAATATCTATATGAATGCAAGATAGGCTCGTCGGCTTTGGTGACTGACACGAAAATCATTGTCGAGCCGACCATTGAGTACGACAAGACACCATTTCTGCTATCACCACTACTGATTTTCAGCATATTACTCATTCTTGCCTTGATTTTTAGCAGAAACGGCAATAAATCAGCATGGATAATCATCGACCGCATATATTTCACCATAATAGGCGTATTGGGGCTTGTAACAGCACTGCTATGGTTTGCCACCGACCATGGTGCCACCGTTGACAACTACAACCTGCTTTGGGCGTCGCCATTATACCTGAT
>CALCFP010000294.1 GCA_937900725.1 uncultured Bacteroidota bacterium
TATGAAGATTCCGTTCGGCATCGCGCAGATCGGCAAGGCCTTCCGCAACGAGATTGTGGCACGCCAGTTCATTTTCCGCATGCGCGAGTTCGAACAGATGGAAATGCAATTCTTTGTCCGTCCAGGCGAGGAACTTAAATGGTTCGAGCACTGGAAGGCTGTACGTCTGAAATGGCACAAGGCTCTTGGCATGGGCGACGAGAACTACCGCTACCACGACCACGACAAGCTTGCACACTACGCCAACGCAGCTACCGACATTGAGTTTAAGATGCCGTTCGGATTCAAGGAAGTGGAAGGCATCCACTCACGCACCAACTTCGACCTGAGCCAGCACCAGCAATACTCCGGCAAGAAGATTCAATACTTTGATCCAGACTTGAACGAGAACTACGTGCCATACGTCATCGAGACATCAATAGGTGTTGACCGCATGTTCCTGAGCATCATGTGCCACGCATACACCGAAGAGGTTGTTGGCGAGAACGACACACGCGTTGTATTGAAACTGCCAGCAGTACTTGCACCTATCAAGGCTGCCATTATGCCACTTGTCAAGAAAGACGGACTGCCAGAAAAGGCCCGCGAAATCATCAACGACCTTAAGTTCGACTTCAACGTCCAATATGACGAGAAAGATTCAATCGGGAAACGCTACCGCCGTCAGGATGCAATTGGAACTCCATTCTGCATCACCGTCGACCACCAGACACTCGAAGACGGAACAGTAACTATCCGCGAACGCGATACAATGGAACAGGAACGTGTCGCAGTCAGCGAGTTGAAGAATATCATCAGCGCAAAGACATCGTTCGCCGAGTTGTTCAAAAAACTGATGTAACAATACAAAGGCGGCACTTGCAAAATGTTTGCAGATGCCGCCTTTTTCATATATTTACAACCTGACAAATTGTTTTTTAACTCCTTATGAAAAAACTTGCTTTACTTGCGTTTCTTGCCGTAGCAGGCATACAGTTGGCTCAGGCTCAGACCTTGCCGTTTGAAATACCATCGGGCTACCGCTGGCAACACCGTATAAAAGGCCCTGAATACAAGCACAGTGAAGTGCTTGAACTTGCTGTCGATGAATACGGCAACTACCTTGTAGCAACATTCCGCGGTGAAAAATCATCGTTTGTCTATCTGTATGTGTACAATCTTTATTCGTGGGACGAGAAGTATAAAATCAAGTTGAACGACAACCGTTGCGAACTGTACAACAGTTTCTTCGACGAGGATGGCGACTATTTTTATGTTAACACTGACGTTTACCGCAACAAGTTCAAGAAAATCAACCTGAAGACTGGCGACATTGAAGAGGTTCCCTGCTCAGAAA
This sequence comes from uncultured Bacteroidota bacterium, assembly GCA_937900725.1. GTDB lineage: Bacteria > Bacteroidota > Bacteroidia > Bacteroidales > SZUA-534 > RUG13583. The sequence goes on from CALCFP010000294.1 coordinate 1,337, forward strand.
CTCCAAAAGGATGCCGCAAGATTGAACCTCAATACTACCGCGTTGACGCCTACACCATCGGCGACAACTACTTCATATTCCGCGACAAGGACCATCTGAACTACATTAAGATTTACGTCAAGAAAGAGCTATACATTCCAAAAGACGAAGAAGTGGTTGTGGACCCAGCATTGGGCGGACTGATCTTGCTTACACCTCAAGATATGCGCGATTTGGAAGCAGGCTTGGAAATAACCAAAGGAGACATACCTATTTTCTACGATGCCAATTCAATTGATGCCGACGGCAATGTCATTCCATATACTCCTGATGAGTTTTCTGCATATAAAGTCCGTCTTACCCCTATCGATTTCGCAAAACTGAAAAAAAAGATTAGTTTTGTGTATGACAAACTTGTGATTAAACTTGATTTGGACGCTTTTGAAGCAGAGCAAAACAATCAATAACACATTGCAATTATGAAAAAACTGTATTTGATATGCTTAATGTTGCTTTTGTGCGCAGGCTACAGCCAAGCACAATGCGACCAGGCTTTTATTGACAAATGTTCATCGAAAGGTAGTAGTAACATCAAATACGTGAAACATTTCCGCATCAGGTTCTCTGAAGCACTGAAAGGCAAGAATGTGTCTGAAGGCAACTTCTCAATAATGCTGAACAAAGGAAGCCACTACCGTTTCTTTACCTGCAACGATGAGACTAAACCAGGCCACACCGTTGTTGAAATGTCAAACGATGCCGGCGCATGCGGTGGCAACATAAACCAATCAACTGGCGCTGAATATAAGGCATTCGACTTTGTGTGCACCAAAACGGGCCCGTATTATCTGAAGATGTTCTTCAAGGATGGCAAGGAAGGTTGCGGTGTCTGTGTCATGACATTAGTTACGGATTAGTTCAGCCTATTTTTCATTTCATCATAATCCCGCTGTACCATGTATGGCGGGATTATTTTGTTTGTAGGGTTCCTGCCCTAACCCATTTAGATATTCAGTAATTCTCTGCCTTTATCAAAAAAGCCTATACTACTGTGTTTCTGTGTATTGCATTGCACCGGATTCTTTTTCTTTTAAAAATTTCGTTATCAAACTAACTTTTTAATTGTATAACTAAATATTTAGTTATAGATTTGCATTGTTAATTGATAAAACAAGACTGCTATGAGCAAGAAAATTGATGAATTGAATAACGACAAACCAAAGGAACTCACTCGCGCCGAAATGGACATAATGATGATTCTTTGGCGAAAAGAGCGCGCATTGGTACGCGACATCCTTGACGAAATGAAAGAACCCAAACCAGCCGTGAGCACAGTCTCCACCATTGTGAGGATTCTCGAGGCAAAAGGCTTTGTAGGGCACAAGGCATACGGACACACTTATGAATATTACCCATTGATAACAAAGGACGAGTACACAAACACTTATATGAGCGGCGTTTTGGACAACTTTTTTGAAGGCTCGATAAGCCGTCTCGTCAACTTTTTCTCTTCGCAGAAATCCATTTCGGTGAAGGAGGCCGATGAAATACTTGAAATGTTAAACAATAAAAAACGATAGATATGAACCTTGTTTTATCCTACATAATAAAGGTGGTCGTTTGCAGCGGTCTGTTTATGTTGTTGTATATGTGGAAATTTCACAAAAAGACGCATTACAAGTATTGCAGAAAGTTCCTGCTGTCGGCAATGCTGTTGTCAGCAATTATCCCTGCGCTAAATGTTCCGTTGTACAAAGGCGATGTTGTTACACAGCAGGATTTGCTGTTTACATCAAGCGAAACCAGTGCCTATGGAGCAAATGAATCAATGTCAGAACCTGTGGCAGTACAACCAACCAATGCAACTACAAAAAAAGAAACACAGCCCGAAACAGCAAATTTGAAAGTCAGTGTTGACGCACTGAAAATAAAATGGACAGATGTGGCAACCGTCGCTTATCTGATTGTGGTTTTGGCATTTTTGTGTTTTATGGCAAAAAGCCTGTTCACCATATTACGGCTTCGCCGAAACTCGCAACTGACCGATTGTGATGGATTTGTAATTGCCGAAAACAAAAGCGTAAAGACACCGTTCACCTTTCTTAAGACAGTGTTTCTAGGTTACGGCTACGGCGAGCAGGAACGCCGCCAAATCATAAGCCACGAGACAAGCCACGCCTATCACCTGCATTCTGTCGAGAAATTGGCTATGTCGCTAATGCGCTCGCTGTTTTGGCTCAATCCGTTTGTATGGATTGCCGAAAAGAAACTTGAAGAAGTGCAAGAGTGGCAAGCCGACAACGATGCCATAAACGAAGGCTACCAGATTGAACAGTACAGGCAGACCGTTTTCAACCAGATATTCGGCTATTCGCCCGAACTATCGTTAGGTATGGCCAATTCGTTCACCAAAAACCGATTTCTGATGATGACACGAAGATTCAGCAACAGGTGCGGTTTGCCGATGTTCTTTTCGGTTGTACTGGTGCTGGTGCTATTCTTTACGTTTGGATGCACGCAAAAGGAACCGACTATTGAATATGAAAAAAACATTTTTTTCACAGTTGACAGATTCTTTGACAACAACGAAGGAGTTAAAAAACGTCATCATTATATTAGCAATGCGGACGAGGCCATAGAAGTGTTTGAAGATTATAACTTAGAGAACAGGCCTAATGTATATGTGGCCGCAAACGGCATATCCGCAGTTCGGTCAATCGGCTCAAGACAATTAAGGTGGGTTAACGAAAACACAGCCATTTTTTACGATGGCAAAAAAATATCGTACAGCGAATTCAAAAACCTTGAAACAAGCAGTTATAAGGCAGTGTATTATATGAACAAGGTGGGCAATCTAGCATTTGCGTATGTTAACAACGAAAATGTTTTGCCACAGTTCAACACAGAGATTAGAATTGACACATTATCCGAGCAAAAACCTGACTATTTCAGAATAGGTGATTTTAACTATGGTGAAGTGTTTGGTTGTAGCGGTTGGACAGATAGCCTGAAAACAAATTTCATACGCATATTTTCGCCTTATGCGGAACTGTTTTTAAACGGCAAGCCTTTTGACTACAACGTGTGGCGCAAGAATGTAGGCGGACTGTCAGAAGTCGAAGTTTACCGCAACGCAGAAGCGCGACGCAGGTTTGGCGAGCAATACAAGTTTGTAGTAGATGTAAAGGGGTCTTTGGGTAAATTTTTTGATGTAAAAAGGAAGAATGGCCATATTATATTTAAGATCTACGACAAAACATATCGGGTCGATGATTTTTTTGGAGCGAAGACAGAAACAAATCAATATACGTATGACGATTTGATGCGCGATATGGATTTTTACAACAACTATAATTCACAAATAGATGTAAAAACAACTATTACTTTTAGATACGAAAACGATTTAAAACCTATTGTTGATTCCATAGCCTTCAAAATCATTGACGATTATGGTGAAAATGTTGAAGTTCTTGACTGGAACACATATAAAGAAATTACAAAAACGCAATCACAAGATGATGACGATTCGAAATCTACCGTTGATGACAACATAGGTGCGGAAAATACAAAGCACCCGCAAGAAAACCAGTTGGACAATGGAAACGAAGTGTTTTTGAAGGATTTCCCCATCGATTTTAAAGGTCAAAATGTTAGCAGTGTGGATAAGTTCCATGTTACTTTAAATAAAGGCACAAATTATTTGTTTCGTGTGACACGAGACTCGAGTGCATCTGGACAAATTACTGCAACCCTGACAGACGCTAACTGCAATGAAGTTCCTACAACAATTAGGGAGGAAAACCAAGACAAATATGTTTTCATTTTCTCATGCGAACAGACAGGCACGTACCATCTCAATATGTTCTCAAAAAACGGACAGGAGACCCGCGGAACGTGCACTCTTTACTACATACCTGAATAGTTTGGTTAATTAAATACTTGAAAGCGCAAGTGGCAATCAAAGGCTGTCGCTTGCGCTTTTGCTGTTCAATTTGCGCTACAGAATAAAAAAGAATCAAGCGCGATTTTTAAATTCCAACTACACAATATTTTTACTATCTTTGTGGCCTAAAACTGCGCATTTAAATTTGTAGGATGGAAAAGAAAAAGGTGTTGTTTGTTTCGCAAGAAATAACTCCGTATTTACCTGAGACTGAAATATCTAAAATCAGTCGCGAACTACCACAAGGAATTCAAGAAAGAGGTCGGGAAATCAGAACTTTCATGCCACGCTATGGTTGCGTAAACGAACGCCGCAACCAATTGCACGAGGTGATTCGCCTTACAGGCATGAACTTGATTATTGACGACACTGACCATCCGCTAATCATCAAGGTGGCTTCCATCCAGGCCGCAAGAATGCAGGTTTACTTCATCGACAACGAGGATTATTTCCAGCGCAAGGCCGTAATGAAGGATGCTGAAGGCAATTATTTCGAACGCGCAATGTTCTTTGCTCGAGGCGTGCTCGAAACAGTTCAGAAACTTCGCTGGTCGCCAGACATCATACACTGCCACGGATGGTTCACGTCGTTTGTGCCATTATACGTAAAGCGCACATTCAAGGACAATCCGCTGTTCAGCAACTCGAAGATTGTCACATCAATATACGATAATGAGTTTGATAAACCACTCAATTCGCAACTTAAAAATAAGTTGGTTTATGATTCAATATCAGAGTGTGATGTCAATGTCCTTGAGAATCCAACGTATGAAAATTTATCGAGATTGGCTATTGACTTTTCCGATGGCGTCATTTTCGGTAGCGAGAAAATAAACAATGCCGTTGCAGAATACGCAAAAGCTTCAGCCAAGCCTGTCCTCGACTACCAGCCGGCAGATACATATATGGACGCGTTCAACGAATTCTACGACAAGTTCCTATAATTTAGGCACGGGCCTTCATCCCCTGCAATTTGTATTGTAGGGCTATTTGCTGTTGGCTTCCTTGTTCAGCACAAAGGCATAAACACCATTGCCTACTTCCTCAGACTTGACTTCATGAAAGCCGTCGCGCTTATAGAACGAGCAAGCTGCGCTGTCGCCAGAATACGAATAAAGCCACTCGCTTTTGAATTCAAACCTTGACTCCAACGCACGCTGAAGCGCACGTCCCAGACCCATGCCTTGATAATCGGGATCTACCATCAGCCTACCAATGTAGAGAGCCCCATCGGTAACCTTGCCACGAACCGACCCAATAATACGGCCTTCATCGTTGAGCATCTTGAGAATCAGTTCATCACCAAAATCGGCAAGACTGTGCTCCAATGTGTCGGTCATTTGCGGAATTTCATCCCAACCAAGTTTGTCGGCAACAGGCTTGAAAGCCCTTTTCTGCAAGGCTAGCAACTCTGGAGCATCATCCTTATCTGCTGTCTCAATTCTAAATTTCGTGTGGTCCATATTTTATTTAATGGGCTATGAAAATAAAAAAAGCACCTTGTTTAAGGTGCTTTGTGTACCCAGGGCCGGGGTCGAACCGGCACAGGGGTGAACCTACTGGTGTTTGAGACCAGCGCGTCTACCGATTCCGCCACCTGGGCTTATCTAAAAGGCCTGCAAATATAGATATTTTCAATAACCCTCCAAACTTTTTTTCGCGGTTTTTAGAAATGGTGTTCCCCACTTGACTATTTTGGTAAAATAGCAACAGATGTCAATAGTTATTTTATTGTGTTACAAACATTAACACTTGTGACAACATCCAATCACTGACACTGAAAAAATCAATAGAAAATATTCATAAAAAAATTAATTATATGTAAAATATTGGCGTTCAATATATATATTTGGCCCCGAGATATTATCGGTTTTGACCTGTTTCCTGCCTCATTTACAGGTTTTAACCAAAGCAAAAATTTGTACTTACTTATCTGCATTTACTATGAAAGGTCTTTTGTTGCTGACCGCCTCATTGTGCATAGTGTCAATGGCGAATTCGCAAGAAAAAGCAATGCCTGATGTCCAGAAATCAGACAATGCAAAGTATTTTCATCTGGAAACCGACAAGCCTATCGGCAAACTGCAAAAAGATGAAGTGGCATTTATCTACAAAGGCGAAAATTATTACATGAAAAACGGCAAAATATTCAAAATGCGTGCCGACAAGGACAAACTGGCACGTCTGTCGTACGGTGAACTACATGATATGGCAAAAGACTGCCCTTCCGTGCAGGCAGGCATCCATTCAGCCGACATTACCAGCCGTGTCGCCCTGAGTTTTATGGAACTGACGGCCATTCCTGTCGCACTAAATGCTGTTGTAATAGTTGGAGCGGTGCCAATGATTGCTCCTCCTACTGTCGGCCTGATTGTTTTGGGAGTGTCTGAGAGCAAGTCGAAAAAGGCCACTACGGCTTTCTATAACGACTATCTTACCAAGTTGCCTAAATATGACCTTAAATATTCAGTAAACTATGTTCCTGCACCTTTTGTGAAAACGACTGGGAAAGATGCGTCAAAACTGACCCGACACGAAGTCGCTTTCGAGTTCGACGGTGAAAAATACTATATCGACAGGGGACGGATGCTTTACAAGGAAAGCACCTACACAAAAAAAGGCTTCCGCATGCTGTCGAAGCAAGAACGGCTTGCCTTGATGAAAAGGCAGGGCAACTACGCATTCAACGAACTTGGCAGATTCTATGCCGATATGAACGATGTGCCTGTAGAAAAAACTGATGTTGAAGATGTTCAGCCAGAACCAGTGATTGAAACAACTCCTACCGTAACACAGGAACCTGCTGTTGAAGAGGTCGAGGTTAAGGATGAAAAAGCAGAAGAACCTGCAAATGTTGAGGAGCCAAAAGAGGAGAAGCAACCAACCATAACAGAAGAACCAAAGAAGGTTGCCGAACCCAAACCGCAAAAAGTCCGTCCTGAGAAACTGAATGTCCGCAAGCCTAACGGAATAGGGATATTTGCCGATGCGGGCGGTCTAGCAACACGCGGGCCTCGCGCAGGCCTTGAGTTCCGTTTAGGAACACTTATGCCTTCAATATTTGTGGGTTGCCCGCATTTAGGCTCAATGTACGGCAAGGATTACGAAGACTATGAATCAGTTAAGAGCATCTCGGCAGGCATTGGATGCAAGGCCTTGATTCCTGCAAGTTGGGGCGGATTCTATGTTGGAGCATACGCACAGTACAACCGCATCTCGGCCGAATCGAATGCAGGCAAGTACGATGAGCAGAAAATATTCGATACCGACATCGACATCATGGCTGGCGCCGGTTTCCGATTCCAGACTAAAGGCAATCTGTTCTGCAACATAGGCGGCTACGCCGGACCGGCCATCAACAACCCTTCCGCTCGCTATTCGAACGTTCTGCACAACAGTTATTCGCCAACTTACCAAAGTGGCGACAAGGAAGTGAAGGTAAAGGCAAATCTGGAACTATCCATTGGTTATGAATTTTAATAGGAGGACACTGCTATGAAAAGATATTACATATACGCGATTGCAATATTGTTAGGTGCAACGTTCAATTCGTGCAAGGATGAAGATGATTCCACAATTACTGGCGACGGCGGTGCGCTTACTGGCGTATGGACATTGCTTGACCCATCAACAGAGAATCCGTACGAAACCGAAACTGCTTCATACGGACTCAAGATCAAGTCCGATGGCAAGATTCAGACCGTGAAGATTAGCAATGGAAAAATATCTGAAACCCGCGACTATGCCATAGGAATGATAATGAATTTCAATGGAAACAGTTTCGATGTAAAGGGCATTGACAAGGATGGTAAGGGCCAATTTCAGTTGGACACCACAATCCGAATTGTCGACAACGAGAAATTTGTTCCGTATGTGACTATGCGTCTGTCATCAACCGTATTCAGCAAGGAATATTTTTCTGATATAAACATCAAGGTCGACGGTGGCTATTATCTTAAAGACTATGACCACAATTCAAGTATGAGCCAAATCTCTGCCCAAAGAGATTCCAAACTGTATGGCGACTGGACGCTTCAAGACCAGGACCTGAACACACTATATAGTTTCAGCGCGAACAAAATGTCGATAAATGACAAGAATATGATTGACTGGTGCACAAATAAAGGGTATCTGTATGTAATAAACTATATAGCAATAGATGAAACTTCACAACTGAACCTAATACAAAGTTTCACATACAATGTCAGTGGCAACACGCTTACATTATATTCTTCAGAAACTGGCGAAAAGACATTTGCCAAAGGGAAGTCTGTCACTCCTGATAAGCCAATCACTCCTGATACAATTGTAAATCCAGTTACACCTGATACAACTGTAGTCCCTGTTACGCCTGATACAACTGTAAATCCTATCACACCTGATACAACTGTAGTTCCTGTTACGCCAATAACAGGCAACCCTGGTTCTTTGGCTGGCGCATGGATGCGAATGGACGAAACTGGCTCATACCGTATTCTCACAGACTATGGCTACTATGGATTCCAAATCAACACTGACGGCACATGCCAATTGGCTGAAAAAGACATTGAGACATTCACCGTCACAACAACAAGCGAGACTCCGCTGTTCACGATAACCAGCGCCGAAAACGGATACTACACCGCAGTGACTTCCGATGGCACCGTGTTTAACGGTACGTATGAAAACGGTTTGTCACTTTCCATTAACGATTACGGAAGCATGGCTTACGATAGATTATACATAAAGACTTGTTCGTCAAATATATACATTGACGGAGCAGAGTCAATTGTTGGATATTATTCTCGCGTGACCAATGCCGACGGAACATCGTACAACTACGACTGCACTCCTTATGAAATGGTAGGCCAATGGAATCATCAATATTACAATGAATACTATGATGAATTCAATAACTATCACTATGAATCAGGTACAGAATCATTCGATTTTGACTTGGGTGGCGAAGGAACCTATACCGACTATGGCTCTGGCGACAGCTACCCTGTAATATGGGCCTGCTATGAGGAAAACTCAGCCCAGTGGCTGTACTTGTATTATCCAAATCAAAATGTGTCAAGAACATACCAATATTTCGTTGAAGACAACGAGTTTTATATAAACGTCGAAGGCAACTGGATTTTGTTCGATAAGAATTGATGACTATGACTTATAAGATGCCTGACTGCATCTTCACATAATTTAGGCAACAAAAAAACGGCTCAAATTTGAGCCGTTTTTTTGTTATGGTGAAAGATGAAATCCTATTTTACTTCTTCATAATCAACATACTCGCCATCGGACTGGGAAAAATGTTTCTTCTTTTGTCCTGTTTTTTGGTATGTAATATGCCCGTCGGCGTATTGGGTGCGCTCCTGATTGGCGAATTCTTCGGCCTTGCGCTGTATCTTCCTCAACTTGAACTTCACAACCTGAACGGCTAGCCATCCCAACAGGTACACTATCAATATGAATAAAAGCAATCCCATTTCAAACTATTTTACAACAACGGTATAAATGGCTCCAAACAAGGCCACCAAAGCGAAAATCCAGCCATTGTAGATATGGTGCAGGCGTGTCTGCTTGCGTCCGATGAGGCTCGACAGAATCAAGGCCACAAGGAACAATGGAAAGAACCACAGCACCACGCCACAGCCGACATTCATAAGTCCGAAGCCCAACGAGTAGAGGAACGTGTTGATGCCTGCAAGAACCGACAGCGACAACAGCCCGCTGAACACCGTTGGATTGATGCTACGCTTCAGTTTGGCAGTCTTTACGCCGTCATATACAGCCTTACCCGACAAAAGGAACATAAGGCTCGATGCCAGCCACATACACGTACTGCTGTCAACATAATGCGTGCCGATTTGCCCCAACAGCACACCGCCCAAAGCCAGCAGTGCCACCACCAGCGATGTGACCATAAAACGCACAATGAACTTTCCGATGCTGAATCCACGGTCGAAGAACGATGCGGTAAGGCCCAAAGCAACAATGTCGAGCGTTGTTGCCACAGCAAATGCAATGAATAGATTTTCAGCCACTTCTACTTGTTGATTTTATAATTAAACAGATATTGGTCGTTGCCACCTACAATCAGGTTGTAGTACGATTGTCCCGACTGCATCACGCCAATGCTGAACCGAGTCTTGCCTCGTAGCGGGAACCCGTCAAGCGACTGGCCTTTTGAGTCAATCAGATAGATGTTGGCAGAACCCGATTCGGTGATGCCAATGGCCGTCTGCGTGCTCGAAAACCTATAGTAGGCTGGACGTTGCGTTATCACCTCGCCGAACTTGCGGTCGAAAATCTTCTTGCCGTCGAACGAGAACACTGACACCATATTGCTATCGACATAAATGAGTTCTGGCTTTGAGTCGCCACATATATCCTCGATGTCGAAGAAATGCTTTGGCGAAAAATCGCCGACCTTCCGACGTGTCACCGAGCCATCGAAATGAAGGAAACAAAGCGTGCCGTCAGTCGAAGTGCGGACAAGCGAAGCGCTTGAATCGCCTATTGGCTTGAGATATGCCAATTCGTTGTTGACTGAAGGATGTATGCGCTCCTTGAAATCAACACGCATATTTCCGCGACGGTCGATGAGATAGACTCGCGATGTGTCGGTAATGGAAATATAGTCCTTGTCCTTGTCGATGAAATGCTGTGCTGGGGCTATCGGCATCTGGTTGGCACGCTGGAGCGAAAAGTCGGGCAATGTCTTACCGTCAATCGAATAGACGTGGATGTCAGAATTTGTGCATTCCGCAAACAGGCGGTAGTTCTTGTTTTTTGCATAGTCGAAAATGGCGACAGGCAAATGTGTCGGGCTGGGCAACGTTATCGGATAGCGCTCCACAGGATTGCCGTTGCGGTCAAGAAGATACATCTTGGTTGCCGTGTTGAAGAATATCTGCAACTTTCCGTTGCGGTAGTAGTCAATCTGCTGGACCGTGCCGATGATTGGCTCTTCGAGTTGCTTCTTCCACATAATGCGACCTGCAGAGTTTATCAGGTAAATGTTGTTGCGCAAATCCTGAACGAAGATTTCCTTTTCGCCAGTATTGTGGTTTTCCACAAAGACGGGCTTGAATCCAGCCAAGGTGTCGAGATGCGTCTCCCACAATGTAGATGCGGTTTTTGAGTGTGTCGGCTGGTGACGCAGGAAAGTATTATGAAACAAGAAATTATCTTCCGATGAGAATTGCCACGCCAAACCATAGAAGTTGTATATCGATGCCTGACTGTTGCGATAGTTCGCTATGTTGTTACTTGACAGTATTCTGCTCAACAGCCCGTCGGAACCTGTCAACGAAACAAATACGTAGAAATTCGACTTGTTGGTGATGTAGTTTCCAAACTGGTCAAAATCAGGGTCGTACTGCAGTTTTTTATGGAGTACGTTATCATATACAAAACGTGAAACTACCGCATAAGTGTCGCCGAATATCACCATATTGTCGTAGGCGCATACGTGCAAAGCCTTGCATTGTCCGAACCAAGGACCGAAGACTCTTGCAGGCACCTGTCCTAACGGCATTTCGTAAATGTTGTAGCGAGTGTCCTTGTCAATCTTGAATTCCTGTACGGCGTTGCTCACGGTTTTCCCGTTTACAAGATAGTCGAGAAGTTGGCGCGCCTCGTAACTGCCTTTTGTTCCGATTGCGCAAATGCTTGACCCGTCGGGCATTGCCACTTGCATGACACCCTGGCCGAAGTTGTCGGCAATCTGGCTTAAGACTTTGTCGCCGAATGTCTGCTTCAGCGAATTCTGGTTAGTCTGGTGCCTGTTGAGTTGCCCAACGCTTTCCATATACGACTCAAGTGAACGCTGATATTTTCCGAAATTGCTAATACCCAACCACGTGAATCCGTTGACGCCAAGAGGTACGTTTTTGGTTAGGTCGGACGAAACAGATTCTTGTCCGTCAAATAGTTGCGACCATTGATTCTTGACCGAACTCTGTAGTGTAAAGCCGTTGACGAGCCAATTGTCGCCTTTGATGCTCAAATCGAAACCGCCCCAATCGGAAAAGGTCTGAATGGCCATATTGCTGAAAAGGTCGTTAACGAACTGCTTCTGTATGAATGGGTTAAAATATTTGAACTGCAGATATACATTGGCATCGACATTTTTTCCTGCCCACTGCCTGACTTTCACAAACGAAGGGTTCTGGCTTATGCCGAAACCGTTGCCTGTCTGTCTGATTGACTCCTGCAACAGCATCTCGTTGGTTGAAGCCAGCAAATATCCCTGATGGAATGTCAAGAAAACCTGTTCCTTGCCGTTACGGCTTTCGAACTTGCTGATTTTTGCCGTCTCGTATTTCGATGCCGATATAGCGCCTTGTGGCTCCAAAATTCCGATAATGGCATCAAGTGCCCGCTTGCCCTGCGCGTTCGACGTGAACGCCACTACTGCCAATGGCTCGTAGTTGAGCATTGTGGTGTTGTGGAACGATATCGCTATTGGCAAGCCCTTGAACATTCCTGACAATTCAGCATCGGCCTTGAGCAACGAATCGAGCGACAACAGCCTATCGGCAAACTGCCGTGCATTTGGCAACTCCTTTATGTCGGCAAACACCTTGTTGCCCTGCAACTTGCGAATCAGCGAATTGGCATCCTTCACCTCGATTATCACCGCGGTGTTCACTGGAATTGCGTCAATGGCCGAAACTGCATTGTTCTGCTGATCCTTGAAGTAGTAGTACGAACCTGCAAGTATCGCCACTACTGCCAAAATTGCTATTATGAAAATGCCTTTTTTCATCAAACCGTCTGCTCCCTATTAATAATAGAATTCGTCTTCCTGGTCCTCGCTTTGACTTTCACTTTCGCCTTCGCCTGGCCTTTCGTCATAATCGGGGCAATCGTACACCTCGTTCCAGTCGGCAGGCTTTTCAAATGTGTCGGTCTCGTAGTAAGGAAGTGTAGGATCGTCATAAACCTTGCGCATAAACTTGGCCCAAATTGGCAATGCCATATTTGCACCTTGTCCGTATGCCAATGACTTGAAGTGAATGCTACGTTCCTCGCATCCCGACCAGGCACCGCCGACCAAGTTAGGCGTGACACCCATAAACCAGCCGTCGGATTGTCCGTTGGTAGTACCTGTCTTTGCTCCTATCTGTGCCTTCAGTCGCCAAGGGTAGTTTTCGCTCCAAAGACGAACGGCAGTTCCCTTCTTTACAACGCCTTGCAGAAGCGTAAGCATTAGATATGCGGTACGCTCGCTTATGGCCTCGTGTTTCGAAGGCTGGAATGTGGCAAGCACGTTTCCGTTCTTGTCCTCGATGCGCGACACGAAAATGGGTTGCGTATATACGCCCTTGTTGGCAAAGCAACAGTAGGCGCTCACCATCTCGCAAAGCGTAAGGTCGGCAACGCCAAGACAGATTGAAGGCACTTGCGGAATGTCGCTCTTGATGCCCATATTATGTGCAAGTTGAACAACGGCTTTTGGCTTGAAACGGTTCATAAGCCAAGCCGATATGTTGTTGAGCGACTGTGCCAAACCGTATTGCAACGACAGTTCGCGTCCGAGCAACCTGTCGCTACTGCCCGTCTTTGGCGACCAGGTGACGCCCGTTTCAGGGTCGGTAATGGTAACAGGCACATTAAGCACGCGGTCGCAAGGGGTGAAGCCGTCCATCATTGCAAGCGTGTAAAGGAACGGCTTAAATGTTGAACCAACCTGGCGTTTGGCCTTTGTGACGTGGTCGTACTGGAAATGGCGGTAATCGGTTCCGCCCACGTATGCCTTCACATAGCCCGTATGCGGGTCCATAGCCATAAATCCCGACTGAATGAAATGCTTGTAGTAGCGCATCGAGTCCATAGGCGTCATAACGGTGTCAACCTCGCCGTGCCAAGTGAATACGGTCATTTCTGTCGGCGTGTTGAAATTCTTTTCAATTTCTTCCATCGACATTCCCTTGACTTTATGAAGGACACGGTAGCGCTCACTGCGTTTCATTGACGTTTTCATAATGTTCTTGACCTGTTCTGGAGTAAGGTCGTCAGAGAACGGAGCATTTACGTTTCCCTTCATATCAATGTCGAAATTGTCCTGAAGTCCGTTTTTCAGGTGATCGCAGACGGCCCATTCGGCATAATCCTGCATCTTTGAGTTTACGGTGGTGTAGATTTTCAATCCATCCTTGTAGATGTCGTATGGCGAGCCGTCGGGTTTCAGGTTGCGGTTGCACCATCCACGGAGCGGATTGGTTGCCCATTCGGTTGAATCTTCCAGATATTGCGCCTTTGATGAATAGTTTGCACGCTCTGGCTTTTTGGCGTTCATCTCCATACGCAGGAACTCGCGGAAATATGTTGCCGAACCCAGTTTGTGGTCAACCTTATGGTAATCGAGCCCGAGCGGAAGTTGCTTGAGCGAGTCGTACTCGGCACGTGTCAACTTGTCGTTGTTGTACATTTGGAAGAGCACCACGTTGCGACGTTGCAAAGTCTGCTCTGGACGGCGCAACGGATTGAACAGCGCAGGATTTTTTGCCATTCCGACAAGCATTGCGCACTGCTCAACCCTCAGATTCTGTGGCGTGGTGTTGAAGTATATCTTTGATGCCGACTTTACGCCTACAGCCAAGTTCAGGAAGTCGAACTGGTTAAGGTACATTGCAATAATCTCTTCCTTGGTGTAACTGCGTTCTAGTTTTATGGCGATTACCCACTCGCGGAACTTGCGGTTCACCATCTGCAGTGAATTGGTGAAATTTTCGCGAGGGAACAGCATCTTTGCCAACTGCTGGCTTATGGTACTGCCACCGCCCGAACTCTTGTTGCCCGATATGATTGTCTTGAAGAATACACGAACCAAGCCAGGGAAGTCGACGCCCGAATGCTTGTAATAGCGCTGGTCCTCGGTGGAAACCAAGGCATCGACCAAGTAAGGCGACAATTCGTCGTAAGTGCCTGTTGAACGGTTTTCCCTGAAATATGTTCCGAGAATCACGCCGTCTTCCGATATCACTTCCGATGCCAGATTGCTCTTTGGGTTCTCAAGTTCCTCAAACGAAGGCATAAAGCCGAGATTGCCAACCCAAATATTATAGAATAGTATTATTACCAATAAAACTGGAAAAATAACTATGGACCAAAGGATTATCTTCAGTTGAAGTCGCTTCGATATTGATATTGCCATAAGTGAATGTATTTATGCGGTAAAGATAAAACTTTAATAATAAAGTTGAAGATTTAACACTTCACTGTTTAATGATTAGGGGACTTCTATAAATTCCCCGATTTTATTTAAATGGATCATCCTCCAATCTTTGGGGTGCTTTTGAATAGCATTTCAGTTGGTATTTGAAATTAAACACTTTTCTTTTCTAACAGCCAATCCAGCGCAGAGCAAATCTGGACATTGTGTCCGGCAACTGTAACATTCCTTGTCTCGTCGAGACAGATAACCTTCATATTGTCACAGTGTAACGCTTCGCCAACAGCCACAAGCGACTCTGTCTCTCGCTTGAACGTTTTGCCTTCAGAAACCGAATATGCCACCTGTATCAGTTCCCGCACCTGTCCTTGCTGACAAACCACAAAATCAACCTCCTTGCTACGCGGGCCTGGCTTGTAGTAATAAATGTCGTCGGCTTCCAACTGATTGCGTCTCAACAGTTCCACATACACCGCATTCTCCAGTCTCCAGCCTATGTTTTCTGGCAAAAGGCTGTTTTCGCGATTCGCTATGAAACCTGTGTCGATGACATACGATTTTTCTTTTGTGATTCGCTCAACACTTTTGTAACTGAATTTTGACAGTCTGCGAATCAGGTAGGCCTGTTGCAGATAACTGACATACGACTGTACGGTTGTGTTGCTGTTCAACAAGGCCATTTCGGCCAACTGCCCGTAATCAACCAATTGGCAATTGTTGTTAATCAAGTGGTTGGCTATGCGACGGAGTGCCTCGACATTCCTTATCTTGAATCGTCGGGCAATATCTTTTGACACTATTGTCTCCACCAAACCTGCCATATACGTTTTCCTGTTTCTGGCAGACTGTATTTTTTTCAGTTCGGGCATTCCGCCTTCCATAAGATACTGCAACAAAGCACTTTTGCGCATTGCGACAGCCTTTGTGGTTATGTCGCTGACATCAACTTTCATCAGTTGGCAATACTCAAGGAAAGAAAACGGATACAGCCTTATTTCCATATATCTGCCCGTCAGATGTGTGGCCAACTCGCCCGATAGCAATTTTGCATTGCTTCCTGTGACAAACACGTGCATTCCTATTCGCAACAGCCTGTTGACAAATAAATACCAGCCGTCTACATTCTGAATCTCGTCGAAAAAGACATATCTGACATCGGGTCCGTAAAGTTGGTAGATGCATTCAAGCAAACTGTTCAAATCCGACGTCTGTATACCGTACAGCCTATCGTCGTCTAAATTGGCGTATCCGTACTTTACGCCTCTGTTTTTCAATGCTCTGTGGCACAGCGTCGATTTCCCGCTACGACGGACACCTGTCACCACTTGTGCCATACTGCTGTCCCATTCAAACAACTTTTCCTCACTACGCTCACACCATCGCGACGGCTGATAGTTCGAAACCTCTTCCTGTTGCTCCCGAAGGACTTGTAATATTATTTTTGTATCCATAAAATTACATTTTTGCAAATGTAATTAATTTTCAACGTATTGCAATTTTCTATTGGCTTATTTTGCAGTTTTTAGGCATTTCTATTGGCTTATTTTGCAGTTTTTGCACGATTCTAATGGCTTATTTTGCAGATTTCAGGCGTTTCTATTGGCTTATTTTGCAAATAGAAGGAACGCCATTTTGACTTCAGGCAACGGAGGAAACTTCAGACACAAAAATACGGTTTTCCGCTTGAAAAGAAAAAGCCGTGTGTTTTAGGTTTCTGTTTTCGTTTACGTTTTATTAGTTTTGCGCAAAATTTCATAATTATGACTGAATATAAAAGATACACAATCACTTCGGCACTGCCTTATGCCAACGGCCCTGTGCACATCGGCCACTTGGCTGGCGTCTATGTTCCTGCCGACATATATGTAAGATACCTGCGCAGCGCTGGCGAAGAGGTGCTTTTCTTAGGCGGTAGCGACGAGCACGGCGTGCCTGTCACCATTCGTGCAAAAAAGGAGGGCATCACCGTTCAGGAAGTGGTGGACCGCTATCACGAACTGATTAAGAAATCGTTCGAGGAGTTCGGCAT
>CALCFP010000295.1 GCA_937900725.1 uncultured Bacteroidota bacterium
CCACGTGTTGCACAACCCACTTGAATATCACGGTGACGAGAATGGCCGCGTAAAGGAGGCTGTCCTTCAGGTTATGGAACTTGGCGAACCTGACGCATCAGGACGTCGCAGCCCTGTCGCTGTCGAGGGCAAGACCGAGACAATCCCTGCCGACCTTGTAATTGTTGCAATCGGCGTATCGCCAAACCCAATCATCCCGACAAACTTCAAGGGTCTTGAAATTTCAAAGAAGGGCACTATAGTAGTCGGTGAGGAGACAATGCAGTCGGCCTTGACCGACGTGTTTGCCGGTGGCGACATTGTACGTGGCGGTGCAACAGTCATCTTGGCCATGGGCGACGGTCGCAAGGCTGCTGCCAACATGCATGAGCATCTGTCGAAATAGACATTATAAAGCAATAATTGGGAAAAGGGAGCCTTATGGCTCCCTTTTTTTGTTCAATTGTTATACGCAACTAAAAATATTGCAGTATTTTAGTGCCCGAAATTGCGCAAATATGAAGAAGGCACTGATAATAGTAATCATATTCAACGTTTTACGGTTTGTTTTCATCCCGTTTATCGGATTGTCGCCACAAGAGTCGTATTTTGCGTATTATGCCGACCATCTGTCGCTTTCATACTACGATCATCCGCCATTGGTGGGCTACACCATTTGGCTATTCATTCAAGTGTTTGGGCACAACGTGTTTGCAGTGAAGTTTGCGGCATTTGTCATTACATTGCTTGCGCAAATAGCCTTCTTCGCATTGTCGTCGAGATTGCTGCGTGGCAATCGCAAGTATCTGGCGTGGATATTGTTCTGCACATCGATGCTTGTCACGTCGCTATCGTTGCAGAATTGTCCCGACGTGGTTTTGGCGCTTTTCTGGACACTGTCGGTGTGGGCATTATACAGAGCCATATTCAACAGCGAAAAACGATTTTGGATATATGCCGGATTGCTTATGGGACTGGCATTCGACAGTAAGTTCACGGCATTCGGCATTCCGGCTGGATTGATAGTATTTCTTTTATTTTCAGGAAAATATAGAAAATTGTTGGCATCTCCGTGGCCCTACATTTCAATATTGATGATGATGATGATTGGCGCACCGGTTCTTATCTGGAACATTCAAAACGATTTTGTGTCGTTCCGTCTTGATTCCGTCTTGCGCGCTGAACCTTTTGACAGCGACACTCCGCAAAATCTGCCGCAGTTTGCATTGGCACAGATAATTATACTTATGCCGATACTGTTTGCCGGCTTATGGTGGATATTCGGGAAGTATTTGTGGCGCATTGTCATGAAACCAAATCAGGTCAATGCCGAAATGTGGTTCCTGTTCAGTTTCTTCATGCCCACATTTTTGGGTGTGTATCTAGTGTCGATATTCGGCGAGGTGAAGTACAACTGGCTCATTCCTACATATATAACTGGCATAATAATGATGGCTCGGTTGTTGAATGAAAAATGGAGAAAATGGCATTGGGTGGCAACCATCGCCATACATGCAGTTGCTATATATCTGATTTTCATTGGGCCAAAATCGGCATATTTCCGTTACGATTTGGGTCTTGATTCGAAACAACTTGCGCACACAGTCGATTCCATTCACGATGTCTATCCCGATGCATTTGTGTTCGCTACCGATGGCTACAAGACAGCGTCAAAAATCAGTTTCTATAGCAGCGACACCATTTATGGACCGCAAATAATTAATCAGGTGCCATATCATTTTGGCTACATAAACGCTGATGTGCAAACACTTGTAGGCAAGGACGGCATTTTGGTGAAGCCACGGCTGAACAGCAACACGCAGTTCCATTTGATTGTACCTTTCTTTGAAGATGTGGAGAAAATTCAAAGTGTCAAGATTGCCGATGTTCAGGCCTATGATGTATTCTACTGCTCTGGCTATAAAGGTGCAGAAATGCAGTCAACATATTGATTCTTAGAAAGCAAATTATTTTCCCCATATTCTTTATGCGCACCTGAAAATCGCGTATATTTATAGTTGTGTTTTGACAGTTTTTTCGATTATTGTTTTGAAAATGAATATGGAATCTGACCTTCACACACACGAATCGCATCACCATGAGCATCACGAACATCACCATGATCATCACGGCAGTCATCATGGACATCACCATGGTCACGATCATCATCATGTAAATATTGAGTCGCTGAACAAGGCTTTCATAATCGGCATTTTGCTCAATACTCTGTTTGTGGTGTTTGAATTTGTGGCCGGTGTGGTTTCCGATTCAGCCGGTCTGCTTTCAGATGCCGGTCATAATTTGAGCGATGTCGCGAGTCTGTTGCTTGCGCTGTTTGCCTTCCGTCTGACAAAGGTCGGTTCAAGCAAGTCGTTCACTTATGGATATAAAAAGAGCACCATACTGATATCGTTGCTCAACGCATTGATTTTGCTTGTGGCTGTAGGGGCAATTATCTACGAAAGTGTTGAACGGATAATCAATCCGGTAGCCATTGACGGCGGAACAATAGCGTGGGTGGCAGCGGCAGGCGTGGTCATAAACGGACTTACGGCTTGGCTGTTCCTGAAGGACAAGGATAAGGACCTGAATGTGAAAGGCGCTTACCTTCACATGGCGGCCGATGCCCTTGTGTCAGTAGGCGTAGTGGTCTCGGGCGTTGTGATAAAATGGACAGGCATAAGCATCATCGATCCGATTATTGGTCTCTCAATCGCATTCGCCATTATTGTCTCAACATGGAATCTTCTTCAAGATAGCATAAGGCTGGCTCTTGATGGCGTGCCTTCAAATATCGATACTGAAGATCTTCTGTCTGATATCAAGTCAATTGACAATATTGCCGGCATTCACCATTTGCATATATGGGCAATAAGCACAACCGAAAATGCAGCTACTGCGCACATCGTGGTAAACGACCTGAACGATATGCAGCGCATCAAGACCGAAATAAAGAAGGAGATGGCTGAACACGGCATAGGCCATGCCACTCTTGAGTTTGAGGAAGTGCAGTTCGAGTGCAGCGATTCCTGCCAATGCATGTAGCGGTAATCTAGCGAACAGTTTTTTGCAAAGACCGAAGTTGGTGACTTTGTGAATTATACGAAATAAAACATATCGATGCTGAACAAAACGCATTCTGATGTGTTATATACATTGAATATTCGTAGCCGTT
Organism: uncultured Bacteroidota bacterium; assembly: GCA_937900725.1. Lineage (GTDB taxonomy): Bacteria > Bacteroidota > Bacteroidia > Bacteroidales > SZUA-534 > RUG13583. Next base: position 3,155 of record CALCFP010000295.1, read on the forward strand.
ATGGAAATAAATGAAATAAAGTCGTATCTGGTATTCAGGGTTGGAAACGAGGATTATGCAGCCAATGCGGGCAAGGTGGTGCGCATTTTGGAGATGCAGCCAATAACCGCCATCCCTCGTGCGCCGAAATATGTAAAAGGTGTCATCAACCTTATGGGGCAGGTGTTGCCAATTATCGACACTCGCATAAAACTCGACATGGAGCCAAAAGAGCCCGACAGCCAGACCTGCATCATAATAATAGAGATAGCCAAGGGCGATACGGAAATAGAGACTGGCATAATAGTCGATTCGGTGCAAAACGTCATTGAGGTCGAAAAGGAAAACATAAAGAAATCGCCAAATTTCGGATTTGATGCCGATGTCGACTACATTGCCGGCATGATTGAAAATGACAACAAGTTCATTGTGTTGCTCGATATCGACAACATATTCTCAACTGCCGAAGTAATATCGATAAACGACATTGCCGATTCGGATTTTGGGTCAAGCATTGCCCCTGCCGAGTGGTGAGTGGACGTAACAGGTTAAAAGGCGGACACGGCTCAGCCTTTTTTATGCCTGGACTGCAATGGGCACCGAATACGTCTGCTTGACTTCCTTCAGTACAAACAGGCTGTGCAGGCTGCCAATGCTTTCGATGGTGCCAAGCACGTTCTCGACAAATTCCTGATAGTGCGCCATGCTGTTGACGCATATTTTCAGCATAAAGTCGTAATCGCCTGATATGTTGTAGCATTCGGTTATTTCACGCACCTTCATTATCGATTTTGTGAAATGAATGATGCATTCCTTGCTGTGCTTCTTGAGCCTTATGTTGCAGAATACGCAAAAGCCGTTGTTCACCTTCTGGCCGTCGACTATGGCCACATACTTTTTTATGTAGCCTTCCTTCTCGAGTCTCTTTATGCGCTCAAAGACAGGCGTGGCCGACAAGTTAACGCGCTCGGCCAACTCTTTTGTAGTTATGTTGCTGTTGTCCTGCAGTATCTCAAGAATCCGAATGTCGGTTGCGTCAAGTGCCATAGATAGTTGTTTTTTCTGTTTGCGTTCAATTTTTTAGTGTAAAATTAGAATAATATTTCATAAGAATTGTGATTGATAGAAATATTCTCCATAATATCATTGTTATTTGTTGTATTTGTCTACTAGAAGTATATTTGCATTGTCAAAAAGTAACTAATAAAAACATACTGATATGGCAAAGAATTTAGGCACAATCTGTGTGCAAGAAGGCTGGAAGCCGAAAAACGGCGAGCCACGCGTACTTCCAATTTATCAAAGTACGACTTTCAAATACGACAATACCGAGGAAATGGCCGACCTGTTCGACCTGAAGGCTTCAGGCTATTTCTACACTCGTCTGCAAAATCCGACTAACGACGCTGTTGCAGCAAAAATATGCGCACTCGAAGGCGGTGTTGCAGGTATGCTTACATCATCGGGGCAGGCAGCCAATTTCTACGCAGTGTTCAACGTGTGCGAAGCCGGCGACCATTTTGTGGCATCGTCGTGCATCTACGGCGGAACATTCAATCTGTTCTCGGTAACCATGAAAAAACTTGGCATCGAATGCACATTTGTCGATCCGGATGCTTCAGAGGAGGAAATCAGCAAGGCTTTCCGCCCGAACACTAAATGTCTGTTTGGCGAAACAATAGCAAACCCGGTGTTGAGCGTGCTCGATATTGAAAAGTTTGCGCGCATTGCTCACTCGCACGGCGTTCCATTGATTGTGGACAACACTTTCCCTACGCCTATCAACTGCCGTCCGTTTGAGTTCGGTTGCGACATCGTAACTCCCGCTACCACCAAATATATGGATGGCCACGC
>CALCFP010000296.1 GCA_937900725.1 uncultured Bacteroidota bacterium
TAAATGATAACGCAGACATCCCTGCTCCTGTATTCTCTTATTGGCCAAACGACTACGGTTTGTATTGTATGGCTGGCAACGTAAACGAATGGGTTGCCGATGTATATCGTACACTATCATCTGACGATGTTGAGGAATTCCGCCCATTCCGCGGTAACGTATTCCGTCAGAAACTTCTCGATGACGAGGGTAAGCTCGTAGAGGTTGCAGAAAAAGATAGTTTGGGACACTTGCGCTATCGTGAAGTATCTGAAGAAGAAGCCATTGATCGACGTAACTATCAAACATCCGACAACATCAACTATCTTGATGGTGACTTTGAATCAAGCCTTGACTACTCCAATGAAGATGCTTCTCGCGAAAGAGGCTCTAAGAGAATGTACTTCACCGGCAAGGACCGTTTGGACCCAATGATGACATCACTTGTAAGCGACCACGTAAGAGTATATAAAGGTGGCGGTTGGCATGACCGTATATATTGGTTGGGCGCAGGCACCCGCAGATATCTGGAAGAAACACAGGCTCAAGACGACTTGGGATTCCGCTGTGCAATGACACGCGTAGGTGATTCAAAAGGAAACTAACATTATTTTGCCTACATAGTAAAAGCCTCGTTATTACGACGAGGCTTTTTAATTCATAAACAATTCAACTATACCATGAATACGTCAGCACTTTATGAGGTTTTTCTAAAACACCCACACATCTGCATAGACAGCAGGAAAGCAACAGAAGACTCTCTTTTCTTTGCCTTAAAGGGTGATAACAATGACGGCAATGAATATGCTGAAAAAGCACTGGAAAAATGTCCATACGCCATCATTGACAATCCAGACTACGCAAAGGATAACCGCTACATATTAGTGGACAATGTACTTGACACGTTACAGAAGTTGGCCACATACCACCGTAAGCGCCTTGGCTTGCCTATTCTCACCATAACAGGCACAAACGGGAAAACAACGACAAAAGAGCTTACCGCACGTGTTCTATCGAAGAAATACAACGTATTTTACACTCAAGGCAACCTTAACAACCACATCGGTGTTCCATTGACACTACTGTCGATGACAAAAGAACATACATTCGGCGTTGTTGAAATGGGCGCCAGCCACAAGGGCGAGATTGCCAAACTATGCAAGATTGCCGCACCTGACTTTGGCATTATAACCAATGTAGGACGCGCCCACCTTGAGGGATTTGGGTCATTTGATGGTGTAAAGAAAACGAAAGGTGAACTATACCAATACCTTCACGAAAACGACGGCATGGCATTCGTGAATTACGACAATGAGATTCTGGAAGATTTAAATCCGCCACACAACATCATTTACTACGGAACAAAAATATTCACCCATTGTCAGGGCAAGATTGAAGACAGTCCGCTATACCTATCGCTTAAATGGATGCCTTCAGATGAAGTTATCGCCAATGAAAACGAAGTTGTAAACAATGACAATTACACAATCCATACTCACCTAATTGGCGCATACAACTTTGAGAATGCACTGGCTGCCATTTGTGTCGGAAACAATTTCGGCATAAAGCCTGCCGACATTAAGGATGCCATAGAGAACTACATTCCTCAGAACAACCGCTCGCAAATGGTGAAAACCGAAAATGGCAACTCAGTCCTACTCGACTGCTACAACGCCAATCCATCGAGCATGGATGTCGCAATAAATAATTTTGCGAACATCAAGGCAGATAGCAAAGTGCTGATTCTGGGCGACATGCTTGAGTTAGGCGACGCATCGTCACGCGAGCATGGTGTCCTTGTAGGGCTTATCCAAAGATTGGGTTTTGAGGACGTTTATTTGGTTGGAAAGAATTTCAGCAGCATAAAAGATGCCCACGTATTCCAATGTTTCTATGATTCAGATGATTGCGCAAAAAAGATAGAATCACTAAAACTTACCGGACATACAATTCTTGTAAAAGGCTCACGTGGAATGAAAATGGAAAAAATTGTTCCATTCCTTTAGTAGAAACAGCAAATAACATCATAGCAAAAAGGCATCAGTCAACTGATGCCTTTTTTGTTGCGGAAACAAATAACGTTATTTGAACATATCTTCGGTCAACTGGGGCATATGCATACCCACCATTACGTAGCCATTGTCTGATGCGAGTTTCAGCATATTCTTGCGACTCGTAATGGCACTCGGCTTATCAGAATCGAATGATGCACATATTTCAGGATTTACTAGTTGAAGTGACGCACCGTGCATAATGTCGCCTACAACAAGCAACTTGCCACACAAGTATGACGAATGGCCTGGCGTATGGCCTTTTGAATCAATTGCGACAACTCCCATTGGCAACGTGTCGCCGAAATTGAACAGATGCAACCTATCGGCATATTTCTGCATAGTCTTCACTTGCATTCCGTTACGCTCGGCAGGCATGCTGTCAATCCAAGCGCTGTATTCCATTTGCGAGGCATAGACCTGTGCATTGCCGAATACGACGCTGTCACCGTCAAGCATACCGCCGATATGGTCGCCGTGGAAATGTGTGATGAACAGATAATCGATATCACCTGGCTTAATACCAAGCGAGTCAAGACGACGCACCAAATATCCGTTTGCGCCACCATTGCCTGTATCGAACAGCAGTTTTTTACCGTCCACTTGAACCAGATAAGCACTCATTGACGCTGGCACCCCATTCCTGACGCCTAGGCTGTCAATAAGCACAGAATCAGCATTAGCAAACAATTGGACTGGCATAAGGCGCTCACCCAGATTGTCTTGTATCCAGACAACGTTCAACTCTCCAACATTGAATGAGAGTGTTTCGGCAACGGCTACCGACTTTTCGTTTTTTACGGCACCATTATTTGTGCAAGACGTGACTAGCAGTACTGAAACTGCAAACAGGAAAAGTTTTTTCATAGTTTATTTTTTTAAAATCATTGCTTCAAAACCCTTAGAGACACGTGTCTGCATCTCGCCTGCCGAATCAGCGTAAATAAAGTAATAATCAATGTCAGGCAAGGTGTCGCACATTTGAGAGGCGGACTCTGTTCCGAGCACCATACAAGCCGTAGCCAGCGCATCTGTCGTGATACAATCAGGTCCGACTATGGATGCACTCAAAAGCCCATTCTGGACAGGATATCCTGTTGAGGGATTTATAGTGTGTGAATATTTCATCCCGTCTTCTACATAAAACTTACGGTAATTGCCTGATGTTGACAGGCTTCTGTTGTTTAGCGCCACTATTTCCTGTAACTCGCGATTTTGCGCAGTGCTATCGTCAATTGGCTTATCTATGCCTATACGCCACAGAACGCCTTTGGAATTGACGCCGTTGGCTCTCACCTCCCCGCCTATCTCAACCATATAATCGCTGATGCCCATCTGTTCAAACATTTCGGCAATGACATCGCACGACTGTCCCTGCGCTATGCAGTTGGCATTCAGTTGCAGGCGCGCATCGTCCTTTGTTATCCTGTTTCCGTCGATATGGATCAGCCTGTAATTGCAAAATTCGCGCAGGCTATCAATCATATGTTGCGTCACGTGTTCGCGCTTGCTGAATCCGAATCCCCAAGCATTGACCAACGGGCTTACTGTTATGTCCATTGCGCCGTGTGTCAATTCCGATATTTCCAATGAACGCTTGATGCACGCGAGGAAAAGAGAATCGTTGGTTGCGGTTATTTGGTTGTTGTTGACCTTGCTGATTGTCGATTCTGGGATGTAGGCGCTCAATGCCGTGTCGAACCTGTGCAATTCAAGGTTAATGCGCTCCGACAAGTCTTGGCGATATTTGTATATAATGTGGTAAGTTGTACCTTGGATAAACCCGTCGCTGGTGTAATAAGCCGATTGTGGCGTGCAGGAAATCAGCAATATAAGTGTCAGAGAAATGATGATGAGTTTTTTCATTGCCTGTAATTTGTTTTTTGCAAAGGTACAAAAGCAGAAATGCAATAAATTCTTTTATGGCAAATAATTACATTTTTCGGAAACTGGTTCCTGAGTATTTGTCCATCACGTCAAAACATTTTAAATAAAAACGATATGGCGTGACTGACAGACTCAGGTTCTGAAATTTTTCATACTTTTCCTGAAATTGTTTCAACTATAAAAAAAGATATATTATGGACAAGAGAGAGATAAGGGAAATGCTGGCAGAAGCACTTGACTCAATGAAAATCAAGGCCACGGAAATGGGGATTGAAGGTGTCGCCACTGCATCATTCCTCGATTGTGGCAAGGAATACGACTGGGTGGGCGAAATGGCCGTTGTAGGCACTACTTGCAACCTACGTGAAGGATGGAATCTGGTGGCCATTGCGTGGTCAAAAGCAGGCGAAGTGATTGTTTCAAACACCGACAGCGGTGACCCAAACCGCAAAAACATTATGGGGGAATTAGGGTTCACAGGCGGTGCCTATGACGAGCACAAGGGTTGCAAACTTGCATTCTCGTTCAGTGGCGCAACCTCGGAAGAAGACCTTGAAGTCGCAAAATTCGGAATCGCAAAAATGAAAGAATTGTTCTGAACAACATTTCAAGATCCTGCTATGCGATAATCCTGGGACAGGCAATGACTAATTCGCCACAATGTTGCAGAAAATGCAAGTTATGACGAAACGGCAAAGCAAGCACAGAATAAAAAAATCCCCGACACCTCACGGTATCGGGGATTTTCAATATCAAACAATGCGGATTATGCGCCGAAGTTGTCGAAGTGAATCCTCTCATCTTCAACACCAAGGCTGTAAAGCAAATCCAAAACGGTCTTTGCCATCATCGGAGGTCCGCACAAGTAGTATTCAATATCCTCTGGCTCCTCGTGTTGCTTCAGGTAGGTGTCGCCCATAACTGGTGCGATAAAGCCTGCAGTATACTTGATGCCGAGTCCGTCAGCCTTTGGATCAGGACGGTCAAGAGCCAAGTGGAAATGGAAGTTTGGTTATTCCTTTTCCAACTCAAGGAAGTCGTTCAGGAAGAATACCTCGTCGATAGCACGGGCACCGTAGAAGTAATGCATTTCGCGGTCGCGGGTATGCAATGTCTTAAGCATATGCATAATCTGCGCACGCAATGGAGCCATACCAGCACCACCGCCTACCCAAATCATCTCGCGCTTGCTGTCGAAAATTGGGTGGAATTCTCCGTAAGGACCGCTCATTATTACCTTGTCGCCTGGTTTCAGGCTGAAGATGTAAGTTGATGCGATACCGCAAGGAACATCCTGGAAACCTGGGCCTTGATCTTTCGGCTTGAAAGGAGGAGTGGCAATACGAACTGTAAGAGTGATGATATCGCCCTCGTCAGGATAGTTGGCCATTGAATATGCGCGGATGGTTGGAGTGTCGTTCTTCTGGTGAAGGCCGAACAATCCGAACTTTTCCCAAACAGGCACATACAAGTCGCCTATCAGACTGCGGTCGAAATCGGCATAGTTGATGTCGTATTCAGGGATACGGATCTGCGCATACGAACCTGGCACGAAATCCATATGTTCGCCTGCAGGCAGTTTGACCTTGAATTCCTTGATGAATGAAGCGACGTTGCGGTTGCTGATAACCTCGCATTCCCATTCCTTGACGCCAAGAACCGACTCTGGCACCTTAATGGTCATATCGCCCTTGACCTTTGCCTGGCAACCTAAACGCCAATGGTCTTTGATTTGCTTACGGGTGAAATGGCCCTTTTCAGAGTCAAGGATTTCGCCACCACCTTCAAGTATCTGGCATTTGCATTGTCCGCAAGAGCCCTTGCCACCGCAAGCCGAAGGCAGATAGATGCCCTCATTTGCCAAAGTGCTCAACAGGCTCGAACCAGATTCAACTTCAACTTGCTTGTCACCATTGATGGTGATTTTAACCTTGCCTGAAATAACAAGGTAACGCTTAGCCACCAACAAGATGATTACCAGCAGAAGAATTATGGCAAGAAATACACCGATGCTTGCCAATATTAATTTCATATCCATTATTTACTCCTCCGTTGTTAGATTTTTAAACCAGAGAAACACATGAATGACATAGCCATCAGACCTACAGTGATGAAGGTGATGCCAAGTCCACGCAATGGAGCGGGAACGTTGGAGTATGCCATTTTTTCGCGAACAGCAGCCAATGCCACAATTGCAAGCAACCAGCCAATACCTGAACCAAGTGCGTAAACAACAGCACTGCCTAGTCCGGTAATTGCCTTAGGATCGCTTGGCGCAAGTCCGATACGTTGTTGCATAAACAACGATGCACCCATAATTGCGCAGTTTACAGCAATAAGTGGCAAGAATATACCCAAAGAAGCGTATAGCGATGGGCTGAAGCGCTCAACTACCATTTCAACCAACTGTACGATACCAGCAATGACGCCGATGAAGAGGATGAAACTCAAGAAACTCAAGTCGACACCTTCAATAAGGCAGTCAGGGCCCAATACTTTGGTTTGTAGCAGATAGTTGACAGGAAGTGTAACTACCAAAACGAAAGTTACAGCCAAACCTAATCCGAATGCAGTCTTAACTGTCTTAGAGACTGCCAGGTATGAGCACATACCAAGGAAGAAGGCGAATATCATATTGTCCACAAATATGGAGCGGACAAATAAACTCAATAAACTATTATCCATTTTCTGTGATTTAAATAGTTACTACTTCTGCAATTCCTTATTGTGAGCACGTTGCCACCAAATAATGCAAGCCACAATGATAAGTGCCATTGGAGGCATCAGCATAAGGCCGTTGTTAAGGTAGCCAGCATTGTAGAATGATTCTGGAATTATCTGGTATCCGAACAAGGCGCCAGAGCCAAGCAATTCACGGAAGAATGCCACAATAACCAATATTTTAGCGTATCCAAGGCCATTGCCAACACCATCAAGGAATGACGACCAAGGATCATTTTGCATTGCAAATGCCTCAAGACGTCCCATCAAGATACAGTTGGTAATGATAAGACCAACGTAAACTGAAAGTTGGACACTGATATCATAAGCGAATGCCTTCAGAATCTCACTTACTATTGTCACCAATGCAGCAACAACAACAAGTTGCACGATAATACGGATACGTGTTGGTATCGATTTACGAATCAACGATATCACGACATTTGACAAGGCTGTAATGATGGTCACTGAAATGCCCATTACAATTGCCGGCATAAGTTTGGCAGTTACTGCCAAAGCCGAGCAAATACCCAAAACCTGAACAGTTACAGGGTTATTCAAACCAAGCGGTGTCAAAAATGCTTCTTTATTCTTTTTTGAACTCATAACTTATCCTCCTACTTGGTTAAAAAGTTTTTGTAATTGTTAAGGCACGATTTCAGCATAGCATCAACGCCAGTAGATGTGATGGTGCCGCCAGAAATGCCGTCAACTTCATATTCGGCATTCTGCACCTTGCCGTTCTTGACAACGCTAATCTTTACGTCAACGCTGTCGGTTGTCTTCTTGCCGATAAACTGGTTTTGGAACCAGTCGGTAGTGATTTCAGCGCCTAAGCCTGGAGTTTCGCTAGCGTGTGAGAAGTATGTGCCGTAAATGGTGTTACGGTTTTCGTCAAGTGATACATATCCCCAAATGGCTCCCCACAAGCCTGCTCCGTAAACTGGGATGACATATTTTGT
>CALCFP010000297.1 GCA_937900725.1 uncultured Bacteroidota bacterium
TATCATCAGATTGGCGCTTTGCGTTGTATAGCAAGTCAAGCCTATCTTGTGCCCAAAAGCGCCCATCAAGAGCGATACAATGAGCGGGCCGCCTGCCAGACCGAGTTTCGCGGCTTGCGGCATTCCAGGGAACTTGATAGGAATAAACCCGACTATTATGCCTAGGAAGATGCCTATGAACAGGGTTGACAGGTTAGGCTCGTTGAGATGCTTCACCGAGTTGCCAAGGAACTTCTCCACCAAGCCGAGACTTTCCTCGCTGCCCACAACTTTGACCTTGTCGCCCATGTGCAGGACCAAATCGGCGGTAGCCACAAGTTCCACGCCCGAACGGAAAATGCGAGTCACGTTCACGTTGAATGCCTTGCGCAACTGCAGGTTCTGAAGGCTCTTGCCATCCAATCGCTTGTTGGTAATCAATATCTTGCGCGACTTCAACTCGCCTGTTTGTTCATTCAGTTGGTCGGCAGAAACTTTCTCGCCGAACAGAGAGTCGAGTTCAGCCTCGAGTGGCTTTGGCGCAATGATGCGCACAAGGTCGTTTTCGCCCAATACGGTATCGCCATTAGGCACAAAAACCTTGCCGTTCTGGCTGATGCGGGCAAACACCACCTCCTTGTTGAATTGGCGCGATATCTCCTTTATCTGCTTGCCGATGACATTGCCGTTTGATATCTTGTAACTGCAGCGTGCGGGCTCCTCCGTGCTTTTTGCCTGCTTTTCGCCGCGTTCCTTCTCGTAGTCAATCTTGAACGCGCGCTTTATGATGACCATTCCCAAAATGATGCCCACAACGCCCATTGGATAAGCCACTGCATAGCCGAGCGATATTGACGGAACGGCCTGCCCCTCTGCGGCAACCTGATTCAGCGCTTGCTGAGCCGCGCCCAAGCCTGGTGTGTTGGTGACAGCGCCTTGCATCACGCCTACAAGCATCGGGAAGTCGATGCCGCCAAGCAGATAGAATATCAATATTGTGACAAGTATGTTGAGGCACACGCTGCCTGTGGCCAAGCCGTTGAGCAACAGTCCCGACTGCTTGAACGACGAGAAGAAGTTCGGGCCTACCTGTAGACCGATGCTGAACACAAACAAGATTAGTCCGAAATCCTTCATAAAGTGAAGAATGGCAGGATTGACGGTAAATCCGAAATGCGAGACTATGATTCCCACAAAAAGAACGAATGTGGAACCGAGCGAGATGCCCTTCAGTTTCACCTTACCCAAGATTGTGCCAAGCGCTATCACAAAGGCGAAAATCATGACGGTGCGGCCTACTGAGTCATTTAGCAACAACGATGTAAACCAGTTCATTTTTTATGAATTTTTTTAATTGAAATTATTGAATATCAAACGATATCTATTTTAAAAATTCGGGCACAAAAGTACTTGTTACTTTTTATTTTCATATATTTGTAAAATTAAAAAAATCGATTGTTATTATTGTCAAAACCGATTGATGTATGGAACTCCGGCAACTGAAATATTTCATAAAAACAGCTGAGATACTGAATTTTACCGAAGCATCAAAACAACTGTTCATCACGCAAAGCACGCTGTCGCAACAGATTAAGCAACTTGAAACGGAATTGCAGGTCTTGCTGTTCGACCGCATAGGAAAGAAGATTTTCCTTACCGAGGCGGGCGCAGCATTTCTGCCGTACGCAAAAAAGACCGTTGCCGACAGCGAACACGGCGTGCAGCGCCTCCGCGACCTCCAAAACATTCAGACGGGAGAGCTGCGCATTGGCGTGGTTTATACGCTGAGCGACCTGCTCACAAGCACAATTATCTCTTTTTCGAAGAAATACCCCAATGTGAAACTGGTGGTGATATACAAGCCTGTGAACGAACTGCTAGATTTGCTCAAGGAACGCGAACTTGACCTCATCCTCTCGTACAAGCCCGACGAGGTTGACACTCAGGTTGAATATTACGGTTTGTTCGACTCAAACCTCTCTGTAATTGTAAATTACAAGCACCCACTTATAGCACAACGCGAAGTGTCGCCCGACTTGCTTAAACAGTACCCGCTCGTATTGCCTTCGGTGGGCTCGCAGGCTCGCACCATGATTGACAAGCTGCTTACAAGCCGCCACGTAAACCTTACGCCACAGATTGAGATAACCTCAATGACCATAATGCTGAATCTTGTGGAGACGGGGCACTGGATTGCCGTGATGTCGGAAACGCTGATACAGGGGCACGGCAAGTTGCGGGCCATTCCCATTGCGGGAAAGAAGACGCAGATGCACCCCGCTGTGATAGTGCTGAAGGACAGCTACCAAAAAGTGTCGGCAAAGGAATTCATGCGCATATTGCTTGAAAAGCACATGTGATGTGGATCCGGAAGGATTCGGAATCAGCCTTCAACGGAGAATCGTTTCAAGTTTTCAATCTCATTCAACTACTGCGTCATACTTTCCTTCATCAAGTTCAATGTTTTTGACCTTGCCTGTCAGTATGCTGTCAATAGTTTCCTTGCTAACAAAATAGAGCACGCCTTTCATTGTGCAGCAGAAGAGGGTGCCGTCGGGTGTTACAATGGGTGTTGAAAAGAAACTTCCCTCACATTTGATGCTTCCCAATATTTTGCAGTTTGTTGTTAGAAGGTAGATGTGCTTGTCGATTCCGCCAATGGCAAATACGCTGTCGTTGACCATTGCAGGTGTCGATACCACCTTTTTGCCTGTCTTGTACTTGTTGATGAGATTTCCGTCGGTGTCAACGCTATATACATTCTTGTCGAACGAGCCGAAGACCAGTTTGTTGTCTGGAGTGAGGATGATTGAACTGTGAATGCGTCCTTTGGTTTTAAAAACCCATTTTTTATTGCATAGGGTGTCGGTAGAGTAGAGTCTCTTGCCGTACGTCCCAACTACCACCTGATGCTCGGAGGTTTCGGCGGGTTTGGCGTGCATAATCCATCCTTTGGTCTTGAGTTGTGCCTTAAGGTTGGCGACAGTGTCAATTATGCAAAGCCGCTTGCCGTTGCCGCCAATGGCTACGTTGCCGTTTGAAAGTGCCAGCGGCGAACCATGGATAATTTTGCCGCGCACTTTGGTATAGTACAGCGAGTCGGTTTTGCGGTTGTAGAAAGCCACTTTGCCCTTGCTTGTGCCAAACGCAATCACATTGTCAATCTCGACAGGTTCGGTGAAAATCTTGCCTCCTGGCTTTATCTTGCTCACGTAGTTGCCGTCCTTGTCGAGGAAGTAGAAGAACCTGTCGTAACTGCCAATGGCTATCTGCCCGTCAGACAGTTGGCGAGGTGTTGCGTGAATCCATCCTTCGGCGGTGAATGTGTTTTGCAGTTGACCCTTGCTGTTGAACAGGTACAGTGATTTGTTGTGCGAAGCGATAACCACGTTGCCGTCGGTTGTGACTATTGGTGTTGAATAGAATTTTCCGTCAACTTTTACCACTATGGTGCCGTGGTCGCCTGCTGTCAGGGCAAGGCTCATTCCTACAAGAAATAATGTCAGTAAAGTTCGCATTTGTTTAAACAAGATATATGTATATGCAAGAAATAGGTTGGCAAGTTAAGTAGAATTCAATTAATTCTAAAGGCAAAGATAGCAATTCAAAATTTACAATTATCGTGATTAAAAATAAGGAAGACTAAACTATCAGTTGTGCTATCTACATTGGATCTACATTGGCAACTACCGTAACATTTTTGTATTGAGCAAGTTGCAGGAAAAAGTCGATAGCATTCTGCATCTCTTGCTTGGCCTGAAGGTTGTCGGTTTTGCTCAGTTTCACCAGAATGTTCATCAGATAGTGGTTTTGGATGCGGTTTATGGCAGGAGTTGTTGGGCCTAAGGCTACCAGACCGTTTATTTGACTGATGCGTTCGAATAGTAGGCGAGCGCCAGACTCGACGGTTTGCTTGTCGCGATGCTTGAGCGTTATTGAAATTATTCGGCTGATAGAAGAAGTTTTTCCTTTCAATCATTTGCGACATATACATGCCAATGTAGTCATTGTCAACTACTTGTTTCACAATGCAGTTGTCGGGGTTTGCCGTTTGGATAATCACTTTGCCCACCTTGTCTTTTCGCCCAGCACGGCCGCTTACTTGAGCCATAAGTTGGTAACTGCGTTCAAAGGCCCTGAAGTCGGGGAATCCGAGCATATTGTCGGCGTTGAGGATACCCACAATGCTCACGTGGTCGAAATCGAGGCCTTTTGACACCATTTGTGTTCCAATCAGTATGTCGATGCTGTGTTCCTGGAAGTCGCGGATAATGTTTTCGCCACCGTGCTTTGAGTGTGTGGTGTCGGTGTCGAGGCGTGCAACTTTTGCCTGCGGAAAAATAAGTTTCAGTTCGTCCTCAATGCGTTCGGTGCCGAATCCAGCCAGTTTCATAGTGTTTTGGTGGCAATGGTCGCACGAGTTGGCCACGTTGACAGTGTATCCGCAGTAGTGGCACACCAGTTTGTTGATGCCCTTGTGGTAAGTCAGGCTCACGTCGCAGTGCTTGCATTTGGGCACGTAACCGCATTCCGAGCATTCGAGGAACGGGCTGTAGCCACGCCTGTTTTGGAACAGAATGACCTGCTCGTTGCTGGCCAGCGCGTTGTCAATAGAGCCCAACAGCGTCTGGCTGAAGCATTGGCTCATCAGTTTCTTGCGACGCGCTTTCTGGGTGTCCACAATCTCAATGTCGGGCAGAACGGCGGTGCCGTGCCTGTGCGTCAGTTCAACAAGGCCGTAGCGTCCCATCCGTGCGTTGTAGTAACTCTCGAGCGACGGCGTGGCCGAACCTAGCAGGACCTTCGCCTGGTGTTGCATGCCGAGTACAATAGAAAGGTCGCGTGCGTTGTAGCGTGGCGACGGGTCGAACTGCTTATAACTGTTCTCGTGTTCCTCGTCGACAATTACCAGACCGAGGTTGTCCATTGGGATGAATATCGATGAGCGCACGCCCAGAACAATTGGGTACGGGCTTTTGCCGTATAGTTGGTTGTTCCAGAGTCCAACCCTTTCGGTTGACGAGAATTTAGAGTGATAGACTCCCACTTTGTTGCCGAAAAACTGTTTCAGCCTCGACACTATCTGTGTGGTCAAGGCTATTTCGGGTAGCAGGTAAAGAACGCGTTTGCCAGCCTTTATGGTCTCGTCAATCAAGTGTATGAATATTTCGGTCTTTCCACTTCCCTGAGGGCCTTCCAGGGTAACAGCCTGCTCATCGTTAGGATGGACCT
>CALCFP010000298.1 GCA_937900725.1 uncultured Bacteroidota bacterium
CCGATAACGTCGGTGACAATGTAGGTGACGTTGCCGGCATGGGCGCTGACCTTTACGAGTCGTATGCCGGCTCAATACTTGCTACAATGGCTCTTGGTGCATCGGCATTCGCCACATCGGCCGTTGAGGGCATGCAATTGAAGGCTGTTCTCGCACCTTCACTGATTGCGGCTGTTGGCGTGGTGCTGTCTATTATAGGCATATTTGTAGTCAAGACTGACGAAAATGCCGGGATGAAACAACTTTTGGCAGCCTTAAGCCGCGGTACTAACACGGCTGCAGTGTTAATAGCGGCTGCTACGTTTTTCATCTTGTGGGCGCTTGGCATCGAAAACTGGCTTGGAATATCATTCTCTGTTGTTGTAGGCCTTCTTGCCGGAGTGATAATCGGAAAATCGACTGAATATTATACGTCACAGAGTTTCAAGCCAACACAGAAAGTGGCTGAAAGTTCACAGACAGGGCCTGCAACAGTGATAATTTCCGGCCTGGGGCTAGGTATGATATCAACCGCTATTCCGGTTGTAACTGTCGGCGCTGCCATTATTCTGGCTTATTTGTGCGCTAACGGTTTCAGTGTGGAATTTACAGCCCAGAACCTTTCAATGGGTCTTTACGGCATAGGCATTGCCGCCGTGGGAATGCTGTCTACGCTGGGCATCACACTTGCAACCGACGCTTACGGACCTATTGCCGACAATGCTGGCGGAAATGCCGAGATGAGCGGTCTTGAGCCGGAAGTGCGTCGCCGTACCGATGCCCTCGACGCTCTTGGCAACACTACGGCAGCCACGGGCAAGGGATTTGCCATAGGCTCAGCGGCACTTACTGCATTGGCTCTTTTGGCTTCGTATGTTGAAGAAATTAAAATGGCACTTGTCAGGATGGGACAGGCGCTTCCAAACGGTGTCGAGGCTGCAAAAGCCTCACTTATCGATTTCATGGAGGCTTATAATGTCAATCTGATGAATCCGATAGTCTTGGTAGGAGTGTTTATTGGTGCCATGATGGCATTCCTGTTCTGCGGTTTTACAATGAATGCCGTCGGCCGTGCCGCTCAAAAGATGGTTGAAGAAGTGCGGCGCCAGTTCCGCGAGATAGTCGGCATTCTGGAAGGCAAGGCCGAACCAGACTACGCCCGTTGTGTCGAAATATCAACTAAAGGCGCTCAGCACGAAATGCTGTTGCCTTCGTTGCTTGCAATTATAGTCCCAATAGTTGTGGGAGTCATTCTTGGTGTTGGCGGAGTGCTTGGTTTGCTTATAGGCGGGCTTGGCTGTGGTTTCGTATTGGCTGTGTTTATGGCAAATGCTGGCGGTGCATGGGACAATGCAAAAAAATATGTCGAGGAAGGTAATTTCGGTGGTAAAGGTTCCGACTGTCATAAAGCAACAGTTGTGGGCGATACAGTTGGCGATCCGTTCAAAGACACATCTGGCCCGTCGCTTAACATCCTCATCAAGCTTATGAGTATGGTCTCGATTGTAATGGCTGGCTTAACGGTGACATTCACATTGCTGTAAATGCTGTATATGTAAAAGGCTGCCTTTTGGCATGACGCCCGAAAGTTGGACAAAATACTTTCGGGCGTCATATCATTTGGCAGTCTTCTTTTTTATTGCACCTCATATATTCCCAAAGGCAGTGATTGCTGTCTTTTTCGAGGAAATTTGTTTTTCAAGTAAAACATGGCGCAAAAACAGCGCATCCCCATACAGTCGTGCCGTATGGGGATGCGCTATTATTAAAAAAGCCCTCAACTAGGAGGGCTTCTTTATTAATTTACTTTGTCAGACAAAGCCTTGCCAGCTTTAAACTTAGCAACTTTCTTAGCTGCGATTTGAAGTTTGGCACCTGTACGTGGGTTCTTTCCAGTTCTTGCAGCACGTTCGCTAACTGAGAATGTACCGAAACCTACCAATTGCACGCTGTCTTTCTTGCCAAGAGCGTCTGCAACTGATGCTGTGAAAGCATTCAAAGCTTTTTCTGAGTCGGCTTTTGTCAAGCCTGATTTTTCTGCCATTGCGGCAACTAGTTCTTGTTTGTTCATTACCGAGTGTTTTTAAGGTTCTATAACAAATTGATTAATGCTTAAAGCATTGTAAATATATGAAAAGTTGTGTATTGTGCTAACATTTTATGTAAATATTCGTCATATTTTAGTAAAAAAAAGGTTTTTTGGCGTTTTTAAGGGGAGTTCTATAAATTTCTTTGTAGTGATTTTGAAGAATTTGTCAGACAAATTGATGATATGAATGAAGGAACGGTGCGAGCACTGTGACTGAGTGAATGTCAGTAAGATGACGACAAAAATTAAAAGCACACAAAAGAATGAAGAGAAATCTTTTTTGAAAATATAGTAATCGGGGAATTTATAGAAGTCCCCTAAATCATTTTTTTGTGGAAAAAGGGCCTGCGGCTCTTTTGGCATACCAAAAAAGAGACGTTTTGTTGAAGTAATCCCTTCTAATATCGGATGATATGTGAAAAACCGTATTTGAGCCAATGTTGATTGTCATTTTCACGAAAACGCTTCCTTTTTATCCGGCAATTATATTTTTTTGCCATAAAAAAGACAATGATACAGGCTGTAATATTTGATATGGATGGTCTTTTGGTTGACTCGGAGCCATTTTGGCGTCAAGCCGAGCAAACCGTGTTCAACAGCATGGGATTTGGCTTGACTGAAGCACAATGCAGGACAACAACCGGAATGCGCCTCGACGAAGTTGTAGCACATTGGAACAAACTCATCCCTGGACATATCGGCAACGAGCAACAGGTTGTCGATGGAATTCTTGCTGAAGTGCACCGTCTGGTTTGCACGTATGGAGTGCCTATGCCCGGAGTTCATAAGGCTGCGCAGTTGTTTGCCTCAAAGGGTTGGCCTATGGCTGTGGCCTCGGCTTCCGCCATGTCGCTTATCGATGCGGTTCTTGACAAACTTGATGTGCGCAAGTATTTCAGCGTTGTCCAGTCGGCTGAGCACGCCAAATATGGCAAGCCGCATCCTGAAGTGTTCCTGAACACTGCCGAACGGTTGAACGTGAGCCCGGAGAACTGCCTGGTGCTTGAGGATTCGGTTTTTGGAGTAATCGCAGGCAAGGCGGCACGCATGAAGGTTATTGCCGTGCCCGACAAGGAACTTGCCGGACGAAAGGAGTACGCTGTGGCCGACGCCGTGCTTCGTTCGCTTGAGGAGATTGACGAAAAATTGCTTTCTTCGTTCTGAAATGACGAAAAATTTTCTGTCATCGGTACATGTGTGGTTAAATATTCCGTATCTGCTTAAAAGGTTCTGGCTCTATGCCAGGATTTTGGCGTTTTGCTTTGTCGTGGTGTCAGTGACGGTGGTTGTATTCTACAAGTTCGCGCCAGTCCGTGTCACACCTTTGATGGTATCGCGCAGTGTCGAGGCTTTTTTCTCGGGCAACAAGCAATACGTCACATATAGGCAATGGGTGCCAATTGAAAAGATTTCGCCAAATCTGGTCAGGGCAGTAATCGCATCTGAGGATAATACATTTACAACCCATCACGGCTTTTGTCTTGGCGAGATTAAAACCGCCTTGAAGGACAGCAAGAACGGGAAGCGCCTTCGTGGCGGAAGCACCATCTCGCAGCAATGTGCCAAAAACGTGTTTCTTCCTCATTCGCGCTCGTGGATTCGCAAGGGCCTTGAGGCTTATTTTACCGTGTTGATTGAACTGATATGGGGCAAGGAGCGCATAATGGAAGTTTACCTGAATGTTATTGAGATGGGCAACGGCATTTATGGAGCGCAGGCTGCCGCCGAGTGTTTTTTTCACACTTCGGCCAACAAACTGACAAAGCAGCAGTCGGCACTGATTGCCGCTTGCTTGCCTAATCCACGCAGGTTCCATGCCGACAGGCCTTCTGCCTACATCCAGAAAAGGCAGCAACACATTATTAAACTTATGCCGAAAGTCAAAACATTGGACAACAGTAATTAGAAGTTTTCATAGATTCGCCTATGCTGCAGATAAAACATGAAAGGCTGTCTTGTTTATCAGACAGCCTTTCGTTAACATATATTATATATGTGTTATTTGCAAGCCTTTGCAACGCGAGCGCCAAATTCCTTGCCAGCCTTGGCGTAAGCCTCGCCTACACGGTCGGCAACAGAGTAGTCTGAACCGCTAAACGTTCTGCCTGGAGCCTTTAGGATGGTTATTGTTGCAAGTTCCTTGTCGCCGTCTTGTGTGTCAACGATCTTGATTGTAACACTGATGCAGGCATCTTGACGCATTACGCCGATATTGAATCCTGGCTCAAAGAAATCAGTGTTTACCAGTATGTTGTAGCGTTGTTTTGAATCGCTTACTTCCAGTTTGCTATAGTTGGTAAACAATTCGCAGAACTTGATAGGAAATACGTTTACCTTGTCGCTTTCCCATGCTTCTTTCCACTTGTCGCCCTTGCCGGCTTCCTTCTCATTGTTTTCTGTCACTTTCTTTTCAATATAGTCGGCTTCTGACATCTTGCCGACAGTCATGTTGTCGTATGTGAAGTCGAAACTTACGGAACCAGCGTCTTTAAGACATTTCAGGTCGCCTTTAACTGTAACTTTTTGTGCAGAGGCAAAAAGCACTGCACTTAGGCAAAGTGCCAATAGTGATAATCTTTTCATGTAATAAATTTTAGTGTTAATAATAAAATAAGTGTTGTATTCAAGTCAAATACAATTGTAATAAAAAATCAGTTATCAGAATGGGAAACAACTTTTTAATAATTGATAATTGGGAAGAAAATCCGTAGATCCAAGAATCAAGGGTGTCGCCGCTCTGCGGCTTTGTTTTTTTTGCGTTGATTTTCTCTCTACGACTTATTCAAATGCCGTTAGGCATATA
>CALCFP010000299.1 GCA_937900725.1 uncultured Bacteroidota bacterium
AAAGGACACGCCCGCCCGCCATTATGTATTGGTCTATTAAAAACTTATCTGCCTCCTTGAACTCTGCAACAGGTTGCGCAACAACTAAAAGGCGATATGCAAGTTGCCCCAACGAATCAGTTTTCAGTATTTCAGCATCGGCGTCAACCTGACGCAAGTTGTAGAATTTGCTTAATGTGTACGACATATCGTCCATCTGTTGCGGTTGCAACTCTCCGTGCCCGCGAACAAAGCCTATGATTGGCGCCGTTGGCGTGAGCAGTTGGTTTATGGCAAACGTAAGGTCATATTCCAAAGACTGGATTGATGTCTGAAGATTGGCATCGGCAGTAGCGGTGACGTGCTTCTTCAATATGTTGACAGCCACATCGCGACCTTGATACGACACTAGTATGCCTGGAAAAATCAGTTTTTGCGACATTCCGCCATCTTTCTCCCTGATTTGCAAGTTTGTCGGATCAAGCCCCTTTTGGTACAATTCGCGGAAAATGCGCTGACGTGCCTGCTCGTTTGGGTTTTCTGACGGGTCGATAAACTCATACTGGATGTTCTCGCCACCATAGGCGCGGAACTCGTCGAGCATCTCGCGTACGGAGTTTTGCAAGCGCTTGAAACCTGCGGGCAATTCACCGTCAAGATAAACCTTGAAATAGACCTCGTCGTCAAGGTTGGCCAACATCAGCCTCGTGGGTTTTGAAAGTGAATAGCGCTTGTCGGCTGTCAAGTCGAAACGCGCAAAGAAATACGACGACAACACACTGATTAACAAGAGTATTGCCACGCAAATAATGGTTTCGGTTATATGTTGTTTTTTCATAGATATACCTTTTTTTACTGCAAATGTATAGCGCTACTTTTTACCAATCAGCAATTTGAGCCGTGTCAGCAACACAAAGAATATTGTCACGCAAGCGAAATAGACCAAATCGCGAGTATCGACAACGCCACGGCTAATAGACTGATAATGAACATCGATGCTCATTCCGCTTACTATTGTGCCCACATTGCCCATCGACGTTCCTAGCACATCAAAACCCATATAAAAAATGAATGTCAGCACTATTGCCAAAAGAAACGCAACAACCTGACTATCAGTAAGCGACGAGCAAAAACCGCCTATACTGACATAGACCATTGCCAACAGCACCAACCCAATGTACGACCCCCAAGTTCCGCCCGTATCGATGTTACCTACAGGATTTCCAAGCAGATACACTGAAAGGAAATAAATGAAAGTGGGAAGAATGGCTATCAGCGCAATGGCGAAAGATGCCAAATCCTTGCCCAACACAAGTTCTGTCTTTGTCAACGGACGAGTCAGAAGCAAGTCGAGCGTGCCTGTCTTCTGCTCCTCGGCGAAACTGCGCATTGTGATTGCAGGTATCAGGAACAAAAACAGCCACGGCGCCAACCCGAAAAAACCGTCAAGAGTGGCATAACCGCCGTCGAGAATATTGTTTGAACCTGGGATTATCCACAGGAACAAACCTGTTGCTATCAGAAATATGAGTATTGCCAAATAGCCCATAATGGAACTAAAGAAACTGGCCAACTCTTTTTTAAATAGTGCGAACATTCTTTTTTGTTTTTAATGCGCGAATTTATAAAGGGAACTTCTATAAATTCCCCGATTTTATATTTTTTTAAATATGGGTTATTTTTCAATCTTTTGTGTGCTTTTGAATTTCTGTCGTCATCTTGCTCGGTTGCACTCAGTTACAGTGCCCGCACTGCTTCTTCGTTCAACCAATCAATCTGCCTGACAAAATCTTCAAAATCACTACAATGCAATTCATAGAACTTCCCTAAAGGTTTTTGCACTACAGGCAATTATTGTGAAGGCATCTATTGTTTTTGCTGAACGCCCTTCATTGTCAGTTGGATGCGACGGCGTGCAAGGTCGATGCTGTCAACCTTGACCATAACTTGCTGATGCAGTGCCACCACATCGTTCGGATTGCTCACATACTTGTCGGCCAACTGCGAAATATGCACTAACCCGTCCTGATGAACACCCACATCGACAAAGGCGCCGAAATTGGTGATATTTGTGACAATTCCTGGCAAAACCATACCCTGACGCAAATCGTCGATAGTGTGGACGCCTTCGGCAAACGAGAACTGCTTGATAGCCGAGCGCGGGTCACGGCCTGGCTTTTCAAGTTCAGCCTTGATATCCTGCAATGTAGGCAGGCCGACGGCTGGCGTGACATAGCGTTTTATATCGATGCGACTACGCAAATCGGCATCCGACATCAAATCGGCGACCTTGCACCCAAGATCCTTGGCCATTTGGTCCACAATATGATAACTTTCAGGATGCACAGCGCTGTTGTCGAGCGGATTTTTGGCACCTGGAATGCGAAGGAACGCCACACTCTGCTCATAAGCCTTGTCGCCCAAGCGTGGAACCTTCTTAAGTTGCTGTCGCGATGCGAAAGGCCCGTTTTCTGTCCGATAATCGACAATGTTCTGTGCCAATTTCGGACCAAGACCACTCACGTAACTCAGCAGATGCTTGCTTGCGGTGTTAAGATTCACGCCCACCGAGTTGACGCAACTCTCCACCACAAAGTCGAGACTCTCCTTCAGGGCCGTCTGGTCCACATCGTGCTGATACTGCCCAACCCCAATCGACTTGGGATCAATCTTTACAAGTTCGGCAAGCGGATCCATAAGCCTTCGGCCAATCGACACTGCGCCACGCACCGTGACGTCGTAGTCGGGAAACTCCTCGCGAGCCACTGGCGATGCGCTGTACACCGATGCGCCGTTCTCGCTCACAACGAAAATCTGCACGTCGGAATTGAACTTGATCGAGCGCACGAAGGCTTCGGTCTCGCGACTTGCCGTTCCGTTGCCAATGGCAATGGCCTCGCACTTGTACTTGTTCACCAACTTCAGGATTGTCTCTTGCGACTCTGCCCACTCGTTTTGTGGCGGATGCGGATAAATAGCCTGATTATGAAGCAGATTTCCCATCTGATCAAGGCAGACCACCTTGCAACCTGTGCGGAATCCTGGATCGAGAGCCAAGATGCTCTTTTGCCCAAGTGGCGATGCCAACAGCAACTGGCGCAAGTTTACCGAGAAGACATCAATGGCCTCCTTGTCGGCCTTATCTTTGGCTATCTTCTTGAATTCATTTTCAATAGAAGGCTGTATCAGCCGTTTGTAACTGTCGTCGATAGCCATCTGCACCTGTTTTGCCGAAGCATTGTCGGCCTTCATAAAATGACGGCGAAGCATATCGAGAATCTCGTCGGTTTCAGGTTCAATGCTGATGCGCAGGAATCCTTCGCTCTCGCCACGACGCATTGCAAGCATACGGTGCGAAGGGCACTTGCGCAACGGCTCCGAGAAATCGTAGTAGTCGCCGTACTTTATGGCATCGGGCTCCTTGCCCTTCACCACTTTCGATATCACCTGCGCGTTACGTCCGTAGGTGTTTCTCACCCGCTGACGCGCTATGGCATCTTCGCTCACACGTTCGGCAATGATGTCGCGGGCACCCGCAAGCGCCTTTTCTGGCTCGTCAATCTCGCCCTTGAGGTCGGGCGCATGAACTTCGCCTGCATGGAGATGCTCGACCGTGCGAACACGACGGCGTTCGGCAGGCCGTCGCCCGTCGAGGTCGAACTTGCCGTCGAGCCCGGGCCGTTCATCGTGGTGACGGGACACGATCTCGATGACCTGAAGCGTCTGCTGGAGCAGACCGAAGGGACGGGCGTGAACGTCTACACGCACGGCGAGATGCTGCCCGCGCACGGCTATCCGCAGTTGAGCCGCTTCCCGCACCTGAAGGGGAACTACGGAACGGCATGGCAGAACCAGCAGAAGGAGTTCGACAATCTGCCGGCGCCGATTCTGTGGACGACGAACTGCCTGATGATTCCGCGCCCGAGCTACGCGGACCGCGTCTGGACGACGGGCGTGGTGGCCTACCCGGGTGCGCACGCGGTCGGACGCGACAAGGACTTCGCGCCGCTCATCGAGCAGGCGAAGCGTCTGGGCGGTTTCAAGGAGCGTCGGCAGTTCACGGGCGTCAACGGCGGAAAGAGCGTGACGACCGGGTTCGGACACGACTCCATTCTGTCCGTCGCGGACAAGGTCATCGCCGCCGTGAAGAGCAAGAGGATCCGCCACATCTTCCTCGTGGGCGGCTGCGACGGCGCGCGGCCGGGACGCAACTACTACACGGAGTTCGTGAAGCGCACGCCGCCGGACACGCTGATCCTCACGCTCGCGTGCG